>NZ_CP058215.1:2404402-2704953 GCF_013388255.1 Methanolobus zinderi | reverse complement strand
GTAATCACTATTCCGTATTCACATTCTCCATAATGTCATCTTAACATTGACAATATTGTAAAAACCGGTACTAGTATCGGCATCAGGGATGCTGGTCTTTGAAATAAATACAGTTTCATTACCCACATCAGTATCGGAAAGGACTACTTTTTTCGAGATCATTACTGCGTTGTCCGAAGGGTCTCCGTTGTAAATATATGAATTATCCATCACAATCCCATTATCCGCAATCCAGCTAAAATGGACGTTATGTGCGATTCCCCTTGGGACTGCTATTTGTGTCAGAGTATCGGTAAGTGAACTGTTAAGGGTTGTCTTGTTCTGGTTATTTGTCGACCTGTATGTGCTGCCGTTCCAGACATATTCTTTCCCGTCCCAGTTCATTACATCCTCTTTTAGTTGCGAGTCCTGTCCGTATGATGAATATGAGAGGGCACTCAGCATGTCCTGGCCCATTGTCTGGAGCTGTGCTTCGATATGAGCATTTGCCGTAGAAGATGTAAGTGGTGTAAGAGAAGTTGCCTGGACTGCGAATATTATTATCCCGACCATTATCATCGCTGCAATTACAGCTTCAAGGGTGTGCATCTGGGCTGATGGATCTGTTTTAAAACCGGATTTTACTTTGCCTGGCAATTTACCACACCCTGAATGACATGATGAGGGTTTCGGTGCTTCCGGTGATGTCATCTTTTAGCAGCACGACCCTTTTGGTCTGTCCCACATTAACGCCCAAAGGTATCTTCTTACCGGCTGAGTCAATGATTCCCGTGCTGTTTTCCAGGGTTACATTAAGATCGTATCGCAGGTAACTGCCGTTTAATCCAAGTGAATCACTCGTAGTATCATAACTGTCGTTGAGCTCGGTGAAGAAATTATCAACTTCTGTTTTATTAACAAGGTTCGGGGTGCTTTCATCGCCAGAGCTTAGTCTTTTTTCCACAAGGGTGGTTGATATCCTGTCGGCTATAAGCGTAACCTCATCTGAATTGGACTGAAAAGGTGTGAAGATACCTGAGGTATAGTTGAAAACGAATACCACTGCAAACAGAAAAACCGTGATACTGATTAGATAATCTATGGTGATCTGACCTTTATCGTCCATAATACCCATTATAATATAGTTATCTATTATATAAATATAAGCTGTATTATATTTTCCAGATCATGACTTTCTCCTTATATTGAGTCGGTGCATATGTTTCCTGAATGCATTTGATAGGCAATCTTAAAAACGGGGAGTGCGTATCATACCTTCTGATGGATGAGATAAGGATTATCCACACAGGGGATACACATTTAGGGTACCGTCAGTACCACAGTGAAGTACGCAGACAGGATTTCATGGACGCTTTCTCCAGGGTCATAGATGATGCTATTGAGATGGAAGTGGATGCTGTAGTGCATGCAGGTGACCTTTTTGATTCAAGGAATCCCACACTGGATGACATACTCGGAACAATGGAACTATTTTCCAGACTCAGAAACGCCGGAATTCCGCTGCTTGCAATTGTGGGAAACCATGAAAGCAAGCAGGATACCCAATGGCTGGATCTTTACGCGAGTATGGGACTTGTTGTAAGGCTTGGCGCTACGCCATTTCTGCTGGGGGATGTTGCGATCTACGGCATAGACTGTGTTCCCAAATCCCGTATTCCTTTGTTCGATTACTCGGTCTTTGATGGCAAGGCTACGGATGCAGGGTACAATCTGCTTGTCATGCATCAGCTCATGAAGCCATTTGCTTTCGGGGAATGGGACATGCATGAAGTGCTGGATGCTGTGCCGTTCGATGTGGATGCGGTACTTCTCGGAGACAACCACAAGCATGAGATCATAAAAGTGGATGATACATGGGTTACGTATTGCGGTAGTACGGAACGCAACAGTACGTCCGAGAAAGAACCTCGTTCCTATAATATAGTCTCCGTAAGTGATGCAGGAGTGGATATCAGCAGGCGTATTATCCGGACACGGGATTTTGTTTTCATCCCCGTGACACTTGAAAATGATGTTGATGCCTATAATGAGATATTCTCAGCCATAAAGGAATACGATGTGGAAGATAAGGTGGTATTTGTCAATATATCCGGGGAGCCTGCTGCTAAAGTCACATTCAGTGAGATTGAGAAATTTCTGCTCTCCCGAAATGCCCTGGTGCCGGGTATCAAGGATCTCAGGACAGGTGAGATATCGCTGGACGATGCTCAGGTGCCTGTTTCTTTTGCCGACCCGGATGACGCGGTAAAGGAAGAAATAAAGAAAATGCATCTGACTCAGGGAGGCCTGCTGGTGGATGAGATTGTCAGGGATCCCTCGGTGGTGAAGACAAAGGTAGATGCCGAAGTGGAAAAAAGAGTTGGTGATCTGCTGGAAAGCACCGATTTCTCGGAACATGTGATTGTGAGGTCAGTGCCGGAAGAAGCAGTAAAAGCAGTCGAGGTGATTCCTGATACACAGGTTCATGTTGGCGATGTGGATGTTCCTGTCAGAGTTTCGGAGGATGCCGCAAATGCGGGCGATGTTCCGGCAGGCGAAGCTGCGGCGGGTCAGAAGGCTGTTACTTCTGCCGAGGTCCGGGCTGAGGATACTCCGGAACAGATTCCTGAAAAAGTCCAAGAGAAAGAAATTTCAGTCACGGAAAATGTGGATGAAGTATCTGATAATGATATCCCGGTAGATGACAGGGAACAGGAAAAAGCAAAAGAAAAGACAAAAGATAGATCTTCAACCAAAAAAAGCTCTTCCCCGGAGAAGGAAACAGAGCATAAACCACGTCAGTATAACCTTGGTGACTACCTATGATGATAAAACGGCTCAAGATCCAGAACATAAGAAGTTACGAAAGCCTGGACCTTTCCTTTGACGAGGGTGTGACCGTGGTCTCGGGAGTAAACGGTAGTGGTAAGTCCAGTCTGCTGGAAGCTTGCTTTACATGCCTTTTCGGAAGCAAAACGCTCGACAGGGACTTCGTGCTCTCGGACATAATACGCAAGGGTGCGACCAGGGCATCCATTATGCTTGAATTCGAGCAAAGTGGCCATGACTATTCCATTGAGCAGACTTTCAGGAACGATCCGGAAAAAGGACGTGCTTCAAATACAAGTGCGGTCTTGAAAAAGGACGGAGAGATAATCTTCGACCAGGCATCCCGTACCTATGAAGCGATCAGGTCATTGTTGAATATGGACGAGGAAGCCTACAGGAACTGTGTGTATATCAGGCAGGGTGAGATAGATGTCCTGATAAACTCAAAGCCAAAGGACCGGCAGAAGATGATCGACGATCTTCTCCGGCTCGGTAAACTGGAAGATTACAGGGAACGTGCGTCCAGTGCGCGTATAGGTGTGGGCCGGCACCAGCGTGATGCACAGAGGCGTATCAAGGAAGTGACCGCTGAAGTAGAAGGGATTGAGGATTCCAAGCCTGCAGAAAGGCTGGCTAAGCTTCGTTCCCGCTCCAAAGAACTTGAAGATTCCATTTCCTCACTGAATGAAAAAAGAGATCGTGCTCTTTCCCTAAAAGACGAGACCTCTAAGAGAATAGCAGGATACAGGGAACTTGCGGACAAGAGGGCTTCTGTCCTGGAGCAGATAAAGGAGCTTGGTGGGAAAAAAACAAAGGCTTATGCCCAGATCGAGTCGCTTTCCAGAGATATAGATTCCAGAAAGGAAACTATCGAAAAAACTGAGGCCAAAATTTCTGAGATGCGTTCAAAGTTAAGTGCTGAAGATGCGGATATTGAAGCTGTGATCTCAGATATTGAAGATAAAGAGCGTTCGATGAGGGATAAATTAAGCGGCATTAACAGGGATAAGGCTGTTATCGAAAAAGAGATGTCAGTTATGTCTTCTTCTCTTGATGAGAACAGCAAACAAAGCGAGCTTCTGGAAAAAGCCGGAAAGCAGGCAGAGGAAAAGATGACATCTACAGAGGATGAGATAAAAAAAATGCAAAAGATGATCTCGGACTCCGGGGAAAAAAGATCTGATGTACTATCCAGAATAGAATCCATGAGCCTCACATTGGAAAAATTGGAAAATATCGAAGATATATTCGATCTGGTAAATGATCAACTAAAGAATCTTCACGGGCAGGAGCGGGAGATTTCCGTCAAGATTGCCGATTTGGAAGAGAAGATCAAAAAATCAGGTGAGCTGCTGGATAAAGGTAAATGCCCGACCTGCAGTCAGGACTTGCATGGTTCGGCCATCGAAGAGAATACCAGGGCCGATTCCCTCAAAGTAAAAGAATTCACAGAAAAACTCTCTGAGCTAAAGAAAAAACAGGAAACCCTTGAATCCAAACTTGGCCGGGTCAAGGATGCCCGGGTCTACAGGACACAGGTAGAGGACTTGGATAAAGAAATAAAATCCCTGAATGAGCGGATATCGGATCATAAGAAACTGCTGGAAGAATATCAGACCGGTATGGAAGACCGGGAAAAGCAGAAGAAAGAACTCCTTACACAGAAAAGTTCTCTTGAGGAATCCATGAAAGAGCTCAAGACAAAACTTTCACAAATGCAGGAGAGTATGCTAACAGCTCAAAAAGAGCATAAGGATCTGTTAGGGCTTCTTGAGATCGCAAAGGAAGTACGCAAAAGTACTCTTGAAGTCGAAAAAAGTGTCTCGGACATGAACAAGATGGAGGAGCGCATAACCGGGGTCCGGGAAATGATCTCTCTTTTTGACGGTCAGATAGCTGAGAAAAAAGCAGATGCCACTGAGCTGAATAAGCAGATGGGTGACCTTGATATTGACGAACTGGAGTCTAAACTTAAAAATTATGAAATAGCATTGAAAAATATAACTACTGAGATCGGAAAACTTACAACGGAAAGAGAAGGTGTTACAAAGCAGGCCGGAATGGTTGAAAGTGAGCTCAAGCGTCTGGATGAGCTTAAAAAGCTGCTTGATGTGCTTGGTAACAGGGCTGAATACCTTAATGCGGTCTATGAGGATGCCGAAGGTCTCGAGGCAATGTATATGAGAGTCCGTGCCGAGTTGCGCTCTAACAATATAGGTCTGCTGGATTCACTTATTAATGAGATATTTGCCTTCATGTATTCGAACAATGCATACTCGCACATCAGGCTGGATCATGAATACAACCTGACGGTGTTTGAGAAGGACGGCACTCCACTGGAACCAAAGTTGCTGAGTGGCGGCGAGAGGGCGATTTTCAATCTGGTATTAAGATGTGCAATATATCGTCTTCTTTCCATGGGAATGTCGGGGGAAGGCTCGGGGCTTCCGCCGCTTATCATGGACGAGCCCACGGTTTTCCTGGACCGCGGACATGTTCAGCAACTTATTAAACTGATAGATATGATGCGTGATATCGGTGTGGGGCAAATACTTGTTGTATCCCATGATGAGTCGCTGATAGACTCTGCGGATAATGTATTCACTGTCGAGAAGGATCCTATCTCCAATAGCTCAACAATTTACGCTAAATAACTTAAGGTCCATGAGGGTTCTTTATTCGGGAATAAGTGTAAAACCAAAGAAAAATAACAATTGCAACCATAAATTATATTATACTTTTGTTCATATATTAACACAAGATTTTTGAAACACTTTATGAGGGACGAATGGATTTGCGAGGTATTTAATGAATTCTGAAAACAGAGATTTTATCATTGAGCGGCTGGAGCGGCAGTTAAAGGAAAAAGAGGCGGAGATAGAAGATATCAAGACCACTCTCCGCGATTCAATACTCCGGGAGATCAGAAGCGATCTTAAAAGTGACTTGGATATCAATAACCGTATTGTTCAGCTCGAACAGAAAGTCCAGGCACTCTCAAGCAATCTGAACGGAATAATGGATGAACTCCTTGACCAGAAATCAATGATCAGGTCCCTCGGTGAACTATCAGTGTCCAGGCATAGAAATGAAGAGCCAAGGTCAGAGGAGGTCAGGCCAGAGGAAATAAGACCTGCTCAGGAAAAAACAGTGGAAAACACTGAGCCTAAACTATACAGGCCTGACCCGGAACCTGTTAACGAGGTTCAGCAGCCAGTCTCGCCTGAGGAGAAGGTGCCTTCCGAAACACCGGTGATCACTGCTCCGGTTAAACCCTATACTCCGCCACAAATGGCAACTCCTCCGGGCAGGGAAAATAATAACTCCAAGGTATCCATAAGATCCAATGGCGAAGCCTCTGATCCACAACAGGGCACATCTCCAAGACGTCCCGGCAATCTGCGTTTTAATGTGCGTGATGCTGCTCCTGCTGTCCGGTCGGAGGTAGAGGAACCCGAACCTGAATCACAATACATAGTCGCAGAGACCGATGATGAAAGGGAAATGCGTACCCGTGGAAAAGGACCTCGCGAACACTGTGATTATATAGTAGCTGAAGAGGAAAGCAAGCGCAGGCAGACCGAAACAGAATACGAGACAGTTGAGGCACGTGAAGATGAAGATGCAGTGATAACCATCACACGCAGGAAGTAATCATTACCTGACCTTAAGATTCAGGTCTTTATAAAAAAGGGGAATCACGTGCATATCAAGGAAATTGAGTTCATCAACTTCAAATCCTTCGGTAAAAAGGTAAAGATCCCGTTCTTTGAAGGCTTTACCACCATCTCCGGACCGAACGGTAGTGGCAAATCCAATATAATTGACGGTATACTTTTTGTGCTGGGGCTCTCCAGCTCCAGGACCATGAGGGCTGAAAAGCTTACGGATCTTATCTATAATGGTGACAGTTCTAAAAAACCGGATTTTGCCCAGGTAAGTATAAAGTTCGATAATTCTGACCGGAAGATGCCGGTAGCCAGTGACGAGATATCCATTACCAGAAAGATACGTGAGACCGATACCGGTTATTACAGTTATTTTTACTTCAACGGCAAGGCTGTGAGCCTGACCGATGTACACAATCATCTGGCAAAAGCTGGTGTGACTCCCGAGGGCTACAATGTTGTGATGCAGGGTGATGTAACCCGTATTATCAATATGACACCCGGAGAAAGGCGTAAGATCATCGATGAGATCGCCGGTGTCGCGGAATTCGATAATAAAAAAGACCGTGCCTTGAACGAACTTGAGATCGTGCGAGAAAGAGTTGAAAGGGTCGATATCATTATCGAAGAGGTCGGTCAGCAACTGGAAAAGCTCAAGTACGAACGTGATCAGGCACTCAAATACCAATCCCTCAAGGAAGAGAAGATGAAGTTCGAGGGTTTTGTCCTGCTCTCAAAGCTCAAGGATGCAAAGATCGAACTTGGCTCGGTTGAAGATGATATTGTCTCAAAGGAAGATGTGCTAGGAAAGCTGGGACAGTCTCTTGAGGAGCGCCGAAAAAAAGTTGAGGAACTGGAGAATGCCCTGGAAGAGATGACATCCACCATCCACAAGATGGGAGAGGACGAACAGATCCAGATCAAGAGGGATATCGAGGAGATCCGTGGTGAGATCTCCCGGTGTAATGACAGTATAGAGCTTGCTGACAACGAGATGGAGGATATCGAAGCCAGGCGAAGGAAGACCTTTGTTGAGATCGATGAGACCAAGGGTAAGCTTGAGGAACTGGACTCTCGCATTTCAGAAGAATCCATGCGCAAGGAAGGTATCCTGGCCGAGATGTCGGAACGCAAGACCGAAAGGATGATCCTGCAGAGCAAGATCTCAGATGTTGATGCCAAATTTGCGGAGACCAGGGACCAGGTTTCCGATCTGAAATCAAAGCTCGAACTTGCCAAGAACGAGAAGAACGAACTGATGCGTCAGGAGGATCGCCTGCTGGATGCCCTTAGGCGCAAGTCTGCCGAGGTCAGGGACATTGAAAGTGAGATCGAGGATGCAAAGTCCAAGGCTGAGTCTTCTGACAGTGACACACTTTCTGTAAAGTATGATATTGAGAAACTGAATGAGAAGATCGATGCTCTCACAAAGGACATTGATGATCTTGAGCGTAACCGCGCCCAGATAAAATCAGTTATCAAGGACCTCGAAGATGAGTTGCGTACCTATGAAAAAGACTATGCACGCCTTGAGATGAGAGTCAGGGCCTCAGAGGATCACAGTAATTATTCAAAGGCAGTCGAGATGGTGATGAATGAGAAAAAGCACCATGGTCTGCCAGGAATCTATGGTACGATCGCAGAGCTTGGAAGTGTGGACCAGAAGTATTCCACTGCTCTTGAGATCGCTGCCGGCGGAAGGATGCAGGCAATTGTCGTTGAGAACGATGAGGATGGAGCCCGTGCAATCGATTTCCTGAAACGCAACCGTGGTGGGAGAGCAACATTTCTTCCTCTGAACAAGATGGACCAGCGCAGGCCGTACAAGAATCTCTCCGACAGGCAGGGTGTGATTGGTTATGCTCTTGATCTCATTGAGTTCGATTCCAAGTTCGAGCCCGCTTTCTGGTATGTGTTCAGGGATACGCTTATTGTTGACACACTCAGTAATGCCCGCCGCCTTATGGGAGGCCTCAGGATGGTAACCCTTGAAGGTGATGTGGTCGAGAAGAGCGGTGCAATGGTGGGAGGTTCCAAACATCGCTCAAGCGGTCTGTCATTTGCAGCTTCCGAGAAGGACAAACTTGTAAAACTTGCTGAAAAGGTAACCGAATTCGACTCAAGACGAAGCACTGCAATAAAGAAACTGGACCAGATCGAGAGCCATATCTCACAGGTTAACCGCGAGATCCACGAACATGACAAGGAGATCTCCAAAAAGGAGATGTATATCGAGGAGATAGCAGGACGGGGTGAACGCCTTTCCCAGCTTATCGAATCAAAGAATGCCGAACTTGCTGAGATAGAGGAGTCCCGAAAAGAGCTCAGGGAAGAGATGGATTCTGTTGTCTCTCAGAAAGAAGAGAAGACCGGACTTGCGGAATCCCTCGAGCAGGAGATCTCTGTACTTGAGGAGAAACTTGCAGGCTCCGAAGTTCCCGAACTCAACCGCCAGGCAGAGCAGCTTGACGAGGAACTGAGACGTCTTGACGGCAGGGTACGTGACATCGAATCCGATATCAACGCATTGAAGCTTGACAGGGACTACGCAAACTCGAAGATCGAGGAGAATCGTGAACTGATCAAAACCATGGATGAGAAGAAATCCACGCACAAGGGCCGTGTGAAGCAGTTAAATGAAAAGATCGAAGAGCTCGAGGGGGCACTTCTGGAGAAAAAGCAGCGTGAGAGCGAACTTGCAGAGGAGCTCAGGGAACTCCAGCAGGAGCGCACCCGTCTGCATGATGAACACCTTGCGGTCAAGAAGCAGTTCGACGATACTAAATCAAAATTCGAGGAAGCCAATCGTCAGAAACTTGCACTGGATGCCACAAAGGCCGCACTTGAGGAGCAGGTCGGAGAGCTTAGCGAAGAGCTCCAGAGACGTGGTATCGAGGAAAGTGAAGAGGTTCCGAATTATGAGACCGTGCGCACGAGGATAGCGTCCATTGAAAAGGCAATGGAGAAACTCGAGCCTGTGAATATGCGTGCTATTGACGAATACGCTGAAGTGGAACTCAGGCTTGAAGAGCTTGTCACAAGGCGTGACACACTTGCAACTGAAAGGGAACAGATCCTGGAAAGGATCACACAGTACGAGGAGCTCAAGAAAGATACCTTCATGGCCACGTTCGAGGGTATAAACGAACCTTTCAAGGAGATATTCAATGAACTCTCGGATGGTATCGGTGAGCTTGTTCTTGACAATTATGAAGATCCCTTTGCCGGGGGCCTGACCTTAAAGGCACAGCCAAAGGAGAAAACTCTGCAACGCCTTGAAGCAATGTCAGGAGGAGAGAAGAGCCTCACGGCACTTTCCTTTGTATTTGCCATACAGCAGTATCGTCCGGCTCCTTTCTATGCATTTGATGAGATTGACATGTTCCTTGATGGTGCCAATGCGGGAAGGGTTGCCCAGCGTGTGAAAACCGCTGTGAAGAACGCACAGTTCATTGTGGTCTCCCTGAGAAAGCCGATGATAGAGGCTGCAGAGAGGACAATAGGTGTCACCATGCAGGAAAACAATATTACAAGCATCACGGGAGTGAAATTACGTTGAACGAGATCATTGATGAGATGGATATCGGACAGTCAGTGGAAACAGTTACTCTGACGGGATCCTCACTTCCTGAGACCATCGACCCTGCTTTCATGGAGACTCTCAGGGGACTTGGTGTGGATGAATCCTTGCTGGAGTTCTCTGATGATGTGCTCAACGAACCCGTGGAGATCCTGATGAACCTTGCAAAGAATGGTGATATCAATCCATGGGATATTGATATAGTAAATGTTACGGATATGTTCCTCGAGCGTATCGAGCAGATGCAGATGACAGACCTTCGTATATCCGGCAGGACACTGCTCTATGCATCGATCCTGTTGCGTATGAAGTCAACCGGGATCGTGCAAGAAGAGGAAGATGAAGACGACCTTGAAATGCTCGATGACGAACTTGATTTTTATGATGTCGAGGAATATCCTGTTCCAAAACTCCCCATTCGACGCCGTGCCACCAGGCCGGTCACCCTCCAGGAGCTTATTCTGGAGCTTCAGAAGGCAGAGAAGGTCGAAACCCGGAGAAAGGACAGGAAGGTACGCCGCAAACTTGAGGAAAAGGCTGCCGTTACCACTGATGAAGTACTCGGCATAGCCCATGAAGAGGATATTCTCGGGCGTGTCAGAACCCTTGGTGAGCGGCTTATGAAAGATATGGCTGAGAAGGAATTTGTGGTCCTTTCGGACCTGCTGGGTGATGACCGTTCAGAGAATATAATGACCTATGTATCACTTCTTTTCCTTGCAACTGAAAAGAAGGTCTGGCTGAAACAGAAGGAATTGTTTGGTGAACTCTACGTGTACCCGTTCGATAGTATGCGGGACACTGCTGAATAATAAAGTATCATTATGAGCGACAGGGAAACAATTGAGGCGGCTTTGTTTGCCGCAGGTTCGGCACTTGATGTCGCGACCCTTTCAAAACTGGTGGGCAAGCAAAAGAAAAAGGTAGCTCCCATAATCGAGCAGCTTATCAGTGAATACGAGTCTCGTGAAAGCGGAATCGAGATACTGGATCTTGGTGGCCGTTATGTGATGCAGGTGAAAGCCGAGTATGCAGAACTCGTAAGGCCTCTGGCTCCGAAGGAGTTGAGTGCTCCCATGCTTCGTACTCTTTCCATGATTGCTTATCATCAGCCCCTTGTCCAGTCCGAACTGATCGATATGAGGGGCAACTCCGCCTATGATCATATCCGTGAACTCAAGGAGCGTGGACTTGTTGAAGCTGCTCCTCACGGTAGGACAAAGATACTCAGCACCACTCCTCTTTTTGCTGACTATTTCGGACTTGAATCCAATGATCCGGAACTTGTGAAGAAGAAGATCGTTGAGCTCTCCCGTGTGCAGAGCGGACAGAGTGGCCTGAACAAGTGGCTTGGACGTAAGTTCGTGGGGGTCACTCCAATGTACGAATCCCTTATGGAGATGTGCGGTATCAGGGATTACAAGGTCATCAATGCCTACGAACCCACAGAAGAGGAGCTTGAGGAACTGGAAGATGTCTACAAGCTTGTGATCTCAAGGGGATATACCGAGAAGGTCAGCAAACACTACGATGGTGAGATCATCGAAGTGGGTTCCACGACCTTTGATGATATCATTGAGGCCATGAGGTCACTGGAAAACGTTTCCGATTCTGAGAAGGTGCAGTCCAATATTGAAACAGTAAAGGACCTGAAAGACCGCTATTTCTCCAAGGCACTTGTCTTCAGTAAAAAGGTACAACCTGCAACGGATATGGTTGCACGCATAGTAAGTGATCTGAGGCTCGGTGTTTCTGCTGACGGCATAATCATAGCTCCTGATTACGGTATGTCCGTTGAAGGTGTGAATGTCAGTGAAGGAGCGGACATTACGGTTCCCACGCATCGCAGCCTTGAAGGAGATCTTATCGAGAGGGTATGCGGCAAGTATGATGCGATACTGGACGGACTGAAGGAATTTGAGAACTGATGTCTTTATCAGTATCAATGTTATCCTGTAGTGTCCGATGCATTTTCTGCATTTATTTAAAAAGATATATAAACATGAGGGTATAAGTTTATATACTCAATTGCTGAATATAAGTCCGCTTTAAATACGAGGATATACCATGTCAGATTATAACATAAAGATTGAAAATGTAGTAGCATCTACTAAACTTGCAGAGGAGTTCGATCTTACAAAGATAGAGGCAGAATTCGAGGGCGCTGAGTATAACAAGCAGAAGTTCCCCGGACTTGTGTACAGGGTTTCTGACCCAAAGGCTGCATTTTTGGTCTTCACATCTGGAAAAGTGGTATGTACAGGTGCAAAGAATGTTGATGATGTTCACACCGTAATCGGCAATATGGCAAAGAAGCTCAATGATATCGGTATCAAGACAATAGCCGATCCTGAGATCACCGTACAGAATATTGTTGCTTCCGCGGACCTCCAGGCAGTACTCAACCTTAATGCTATTGCAATAGGTCTTGGTCTCGAGAACATTGAATATGAACCTGAACAGTTCCCCGGACTTGTCTACCGTATCGATGATCCGAAGGTCGTAGTACTTATTTTCAGTTCAGGTAAACTTGTGGTTACAGGCGGCAAATCTCCCGAGAACTGTGAGCAGGGTGTCGAGGTCGTAAGACAGCAGCTCGACAGCATGGGCTTACTGTAAAACGGACAAGTGTGAGTTCTTTGTCGAACGAAGATGTTTGTGTCCTGATACCTGCGTTAAACGAAGAAGCCACCATAGGGCAGCTCATAGAGGATTTTCATTCCGAGGGCTTTGATAACATCCTCGTTATGGATGGTCACAGCAGTGACCGCACCCGTGAGATCGCTGAAAAGAAAGGTGCAAAGGTCGTTGTCCAGAGTGGCAGGGGCAAGGGTCAGGCCATCCAGGAAGCCTTTGAACTGATAGACAGTGATTATACTGTCATGGTTGACGGTGACGGCACGTACCTTGCCAATGATATACACACGATACTCAAACCGCTGCGTGACGGAAGTGCGGATCAGGTCATAGGTAACAGGTTTGCGGATTATGAAGCCGGTGCCTTTACACGCTTAAACCGCATGGGTAACCGTGTGCTCAACAAACTGTTCGGTTTTGCATACGGTGAATGGCTTGAGGACATACTTACGGGTTACAGGGGCTATACTCTCAGGGCTATCAAATCCTTTGACCTGAGGGAGACCGGTTTTGAGATCGAGTCCGAGATGACCATAGACAGTATCAAGAAGGACCACAGAATAGAGGTTGTCCCGATCACCTATTTGAAAAGGCATTCCAAAGCAGCTACCAAACTAAATCCGCTGAAGGATGGTTTCAGGATAGGCCGTACGATCTATAAAATGGCAAAATTGCATAACCCTATGTTCTATTTCGGCCTGATTGGTGGCGTTTTCATTGTGGCAGGTCTGATCGCGGGAATTTATGTGGTCTCCGAATGGCTGCAGGGTGTTACCCGTGTTCCTCTTACCGTTTTAACTGCCCTTCTTATTATTGCCGGTTTTCAGATGTTCGTTTTCGGTATGTTAAGTGATCTGATAGTTTCTCTTCACAGGGAGAACATGCGCACCCTGCGCAAGATGCATGATCATGAGAAGGACTGATTTCTCTTTTCTTCTATTTTTTCCGGCAAAGATTCGGTACAATTCAAGTTTCTCTTACTATTTGTAAATACAACTTTATTTGTGTTAATTATTGAGGATGTATGGTTATTTTACTAGTCTTTCTTAAAAAAATAGCTCTTGCTAATCTTTTAGAATTTTATATTATCTGTTTGACTTGAGTTCTCTTTTCAGAATATGCAATACTAAAATAAACTTGACTTTATCTAAAGTTTGATTTTTGACAAGCCTTATATACAATTTGATTCTTCTAAGGTACATCAAAGACTGAGGTATAACAATGACAATCGTAACAGATGCAAAGAACGGTAAAATCACAGAAGAGATGAAGATCGTTGCCGAATCCGAAGGTAAGGATCCAGAATTCATCAGACGTGGAATCGCTGCAGGCAGAATTGTAATCCCTATGACCCCATACAGGGATATCAAGCTCTGTGGTATGGGTGAAGGCCTGAGGACAAAGGTCAACGCATCCATCGGTGCATCATCAGACATCGTTGATGAGGAAATGGAAGTTGCAAAGGCAAAGGCAGCAGAAGCTGCAGGCGCAGACACACTCATGGAACTCGGTACCGGCGGAGACTTCCTTGGTATCAGGAAAAAGGTATGTGACGCAATCTCCCTTCCTGTAGGTTCAGTTCCACTCTATCAGGCATTCATCACAGCAGCAAAGAGGGACGGTTCAATTGTCCACATGACAGAGGACGATCTCTGGCACGCAACCGAGGAGCAGGCTAAGCTCGGTACAAACTTCATGGCCATCCACACAGGTATCAACAACATTGTCCTTGACAGGTTGAAGGGACATGGCAGATACGGTGGTCTCTGTTCCCGTGGCGGTGCGTTCATGAGCACATGGATGCTGCACAACGAGAAGGAAAACCCGCTTTACGCAGACTTCGATTACCTTTGTGAGATCCTCAAGGAACACGAAGTTACCCTGTCCACTGGTAACGGAATGCGTGCAGGAGCAGTCCACGACGCAACCGACAGGGCACAGGTACAGGAGCTCATCATCAACTCCGAATGCGCACAGAAAGCACACGACGAATACGACCTTCAGGTAATCGTTGAAGGCCCGGGTCACGTACCACTTGACCAGGTAGAAATGAACGTCAAGCTCATGAAAGCAATGAGCGGTGGAAAACCATTCTACATGCTCGGTCCACTCGTATCAGACATCGGCGCAGGTCGCGACCACATCGTAACAGCTATCGGTGCATCAGC
The DNA here is from genome assembly GCF_013388255.1 of Methanolobus zinderi. Taxonomy (NCBI): domain Archaea; kingdom Methanobacteriati; phylum Methanobacteriota; class Methanomicrobia; order Methanosarcinales; family Methanosarcinaceae; genus Methanolobus; species Methanolobus zinderi. Next base: position 2,690,092 of record NZ_CP058215.1, on the reverse strand, counting down.
TTCCGCAGCAGCTGGCTGTGACTTCCTCTGTTACGTAACACCTGCAGAACACCTCGCACTTCCAAACCTTGAAGATGTTGTTGAAGGTGTCAAGACCTCAAAGATCGCAGCACATGTCGGTGACATGGTCAAGTACCCAGAAACAGCTCGTGATGTTGACCTTGCAATGGGCAGGGCACGCGCAAAACTCGACTGGGAGGCACAGTACAAGCTTGCACTCGACCCCGAACTCGCAAGGAGCATCAGGGACAGCAGAGCACCAGGCGACGAAGACGCATGTACAATGTGCGGTGACTTCTGCGCTCTTAAGATTGTCAACGCGAACTACGACCTCTGCAAGTAATGCCATCAGGCATTACTTTCTTTCATTTTCTTCCCTTTTTTTAGTTCTCTATTCCGGCTGTTTTCAACTTTTTAGTAATTAGGCCAAATTCAGGAATTGACAAATCCGTATCTGCTTTATAGTATTCAGGCCAATTTCCTGTTATGCCGGTAATCACACTGACGACTGATTTTGGTTCACTTTATCCCGCAGCTCTCAAGGCAGTTATACTCGGGATAGAGCCCGGAGCACAGATCGTGGATATTACCCATTCGATAGCCCATGCGGACATCCGGGCAGGAGCATTTGCGATGTATACGGTGGTGGATTATTTTCCGAAAGGCACCGTGCATGTGGCTGTGGTGGACCCGGGTGTAGGAACTGAGAGAAACTCTATTGTAATCTCCTCCGGTGGTCAGTTCTTTGTTGGTCCTGATAATGGGCTCATGATCCCTGCTGCTTTAAAGCTCGGAGATATCCAGGTCTACAAAATTACAAATACAGAGTTATTGGGTGATGTTTCATCTACTTTTCATGGAAGGGATATATTTGCCCGTATAGGTGCCCACCTCTTGGGGGATATGATGCCTGATGATGTGGGAGAAAAAACAGAAGGTTATGTGAATATGGATTTCGGAGCCGTGGATGCTATAGGTAACTCGGTTTCAGGTGAAGTGATCTATGTGGATGATTTTGGTAATATTATCACCAACATATCCGGAAAGCTGATACTGGATCGTATCGGTTTCGGAGAAAAGCTGAATGTGTCTGGGACAAAAATTCCGTTCATGCAGACCTATGGTTTTGTGAACAAAGGAGAACTTTTATCACTTATCGGAAGCCATGGATTTTTTGAGATTGCTGTGAACCTGGGAAGTGCGGCATCGGAACTTGGGATCAAAAATGGAGATAAGATTAATATTCTTATTCCTTGAATCAAATTACATCCATTCATAGTGCTGCATGACCTCAAGATTGAAATCGTACATGAGGCTGTTTTCCACATATCCGAAGAAAAGGCACTTCTGACACTTATCTGAGATTGCTTTCCTCTTCTCTCTGGTGGCTTCCCAGACGTTCTCAATACCATCACGTATGTGTCCGATGGGTTCCCTGTGGACCCGGCAGTTCTCGATACTTCCATCTGCGGCAACGTCAAGTATGATGTCATTGGCGTGGCAGCTAAAGTTTGTTTTGAGCTCTCTTACCATTTTCAGGTAGGTGAGGGAATTGATGATCGGGTATCCCTCTCTTTTCATGTCAATGATCCTGTCGACAACCCTGCGGTACTTTTCCATGTCCCGTATACCAAATTCGTTCCAGGTATCGCTATCAATCCCTCCGAACTCGTACATTGGTTCGAATGAGACTTTAACATCAAGTTCCTTTGCCATGATGATGAGCTCTTCAATGTCATCAAGGTTTTTGCCGCTGATCACACAGTTCAGAAGCAGGGGATTCTCCATCTTTTCCTTTGCTTTGATTATTCCCGGCAGTATCCTGTCAAATTCGATTCCTCTTATCTCTTTATAACTTGAGATACCGTCCACTGAAACTGAGAGATAATCCAGATTGTCAAGCTCATCTGCCCTTTTTTCCAGAAGCAGCCCGTTGGTAATAAGTGATGTTATCATGCCAAGTCCTTTTGCATGGGCAAGTATCTCAGGAAGGTCTTCTCTGAGCAGAGGTTCGACCGTCCAGGCATTATAGGCAAGTATGCCAAAATCCCTTGCTTCGTCAAGCAGCCTGAAGACTTCCTCAAGATCCATCTGCGAACCACTCTCTTTCCAGTATTCACAGAATCCGCACCTCATATTACATCTGCTGTTGATGGCATGGGAAAGTACAAAGGGTCTTTTTCTGATCCGCATCTGCCAGAGGGCCTTTGCGGCGATCACAGGTGAGAATGTCGTCATTTTCCTACTCTTAGGTTCTTTCGGCTTTTTAAGACTTGCCCGCTTAAAGAATATTCCATACAATCCAGGTAATACGAAAGATTAAGCTGATGTTCCAAAAGGTATATATTTCATTATTCCCGTATGCACAAGTATTACAAATGAGAATATTTTTCATATTATCTCATGATTCACAGGTTAAAGAGGAACTAAAATGCATATACCGGATTCATTTATGCCTTTAAGTCAGGCACTTATCTACTGGGTGGCCGCCCTGCCCTTTATACTGATGTCAGTCAGATGGGCGCGAAACGAACTTGACGAAACCAAGGTACCAATACTTGCAGCACTTGCCGCAGGTATATTTGCCATACAGGCCTTAAATATCCCGATAGGTATGGGTACCAGCGGACATATGGTGGGAGCGGCCCTTGTTGCAATAATCCTGGGTAGCCCGCTGGCAGGTGTACTTGTACTGACGCTTGTCCTGCTTGTACAGGGATTCGTGTTTGCTGACGGGGGCATCACGGTTATGGGTGCGAATATTCTCAATATGGGAGTAATATCCGGCTTTGTTGGCTACTATACCTTCGTAGTTCTGAGGAAGAGCAGGATCAGCATTGCAGCCTCCGCTTTTGTGGGTGCATGGCTGGGTCTGCTTGTATCCGCACTTGCAACTGCCGTTGAATTATATCTTGCAGGAACCTTCCCGCTGGTTCCGGGACTCACCGCAATGGGTCTTTATCATCTGATCATAGGATTCGTGGGCGAAGGTATTATCACTGCAGTGGTGATCACAGCAATACAGAAATCAAGGCCGGACCTCATTGATAACTCCTTTCTGAGTTCTGAGGCAAAGGGGGCGGCGGCATGAGTGATACAATGTCAGGCAATCAGAATATGAAGTTTCTCTATGCGGGTATAGCAATTGCGCTGCTAATATCCGTACTTGCACCATTCCTTGCATCATCTGATCCAGATGGTCTTGAGAGTGCTGCAATGGATATAGTAGATGAGGCGAAGCTGACCGCAATGGAAGAGGTGGCACCTGCTGTTGAATCTCCTATGCCTGATTATGCAATTGAAGGTATGGGTAAGACCGGAGAAGTTGCAGCTATTGTTGCAGGCACTCTTATTGTGCTTGTAATCGGTTTTGCTTTTGGTAAGCTGACCAAAAAATAATCTCTCTTCTTCCAGGATAAGGCTAGTTTCTTATCCTGCTTTTGATTTCATTTTTACATTAATATTTTACATCAAAACCAGCAAAAGCAGAATTGCTGCTGTGCTTATAATAAAAGTAGCATCCGTGAACCTGAGTTTGTTCTTGTGGATGTATATATTATCCGTATCATTACCGTAACCCCTGCACAGCATGCTTATGTATGTTCTCTCTCCCTGCTCGTAGGAACGCAGGAACAGTGAACTGATGGTGTAGCCCACCTGCTCCAGTATCCATCTGCGGGGTACGTTCTTGTTCCATATGTCAAAGAGTCTGGTCTTCTGTGCTGTCCTGATACGCTTGAGCATAATCCAGAACACAAAGAGATACCTGACCATCATGGTCAGCAGAAGTGTGAACTCCTTTGGTATTCCCAGGCGCCTTGCGGACACCACCATGTCGTTCATTTTCATTGTTGAGGATAGAAGCACGATGGCGCTTACGCAAACTATGTACTTTGCAAGGAGTGAAAGGCCGAAGTACAAGCCTTCATATGTCATTGTGATTCCCAGCGGAAATTCAGCGATAACTGTAAATGTGTCGATAAATGGCTGTCTTACAAACGGCTGTATCACGACCATTGCCAGGCCGAAGGGCAGAACTGCCAGAAATCGAATCAATACATAGAACAGGTTCAGCCTTGCCAGCAGTATAAGCGATAAAAGATACAGTTCAATTGCTGCAAGTCGGACGAAGTTGCTGTCATCAATACGTGGAAGGCTTACGGCAAAGACTATTATTGCAATGGTTGCGAGTATCTTGGCCCTGCCGTCCAGTCTGTGCACAGGGCTGTCCTTGTAGGATTCTCTCTCAATATCAGTAAGCGTGATTTGCATTTTCCTGCCTTTGTTTCTCTGCCTGTGATCCCAGAAGACGCAGTATCTCATCCCGGGCATCGGATGGTGTTATTTTTATGTCCACATCAACTCCGCTCTCCAGCAGCAGCTCGAAAACCTCTGCAATCCTGGGCATCCTGAGATGTGCATTCTCCAGTACCTCGTGTTTTTTGAATATCTCCCTGGCAGTTCCCTCGGCTTCTATCCTGCCATGATGGATAACGTAAACCCTGTCGGCGAACAGGGGCACGATATCTACATCGTGCGTGGAGAGTATTACTGTGATGCCAAGCTCCCGATTCATCTCTTCTATAACATTGATGACCTGATTTGCTGTCTGGGGGTCCAGTCCTGCGGTGGGTTCATCCAGCACAACGACCCTGGGTCGCATGGCAAGTATTCCTGCGATGGCCACGAGCTTTTTCTGTCCTCCGCTAAGGTGATGGGGAGAACGCTCTTCAAAACCTGACATGTGTACGAGTTTTAGTGCCTCTGCGACCCTGCTCTCAACTTCCTTTTCAGGAAGTCCCATATTCATGGGTCCGAAGGCAACGTCCTGTTCCACTGTGGGGGCAAGTATCTGGTCATCCGGATTCTGGAAAACGATTCCCACTGTTTGCCTCACTTCCCGGATGTTATTCCTGGATATCTCCTTCCCGTTGACAAGTACCTGACCTGAAGCCGGTTTTAGGATTCCGTTCAGGTGTTTGAAGAGGGTTGACTTTCCGGCACCGTTTGCACCCAGCAGTGCTATCTTCTCTCCGGGATATATCCTCAGACTGGCATCATCAAGAGCTTTTGTTTTGCTGCTTGCGTAAAAGTAGGAGGTGTTTTTCAGTTCTATTACAGGGGTATCTGGTTTCATGTTTATCCGTTGCCTGGACCTATTACGAGCATGAGTCTAATCTATGTGGACAGCACATTTGGTTCTACATAAGGATGCTGTTATAAATAGTTGTTTAGTAATACCATTTGAGGATTTTATCATATCTTTATCGGTGAATCTGATTATCTACCTTGTTAATATTGATTGAAATTGAAAATCTCCTGATATCAGAAAGAGGTCTTAGATACACGAAAATATATCTAGTAACAGGACAAATAATAGAGTGATGTTCAAAAAACTCCGCAGATACATTACCATTTTTCGCGTCTTTTCAAAATATAACCTTTTCAGTCTTCTGTACACAGAGGCCAATAATTATTATGTTTCCAGCAAACGTAACCCATGTGTTGCTGATGTCAAGAATCAGAAGAATGCTGAAAAGCTGAGAATGGCACTGGAGGAACTTGGTCCTACCTTTGTTAAGCTCGGGCAGATACTGAGCAAAAGACCGGATATCGTGCCTCCTGTATATGTGGAAGAACTATCCGGGCTTCAGGACAATGTCAGGTCCATCGATTTTGAACAGATGAAAATTGCCTTTGATGGCTTCCAATGCCGTATTGATGAATCAGGAGAGCAGGTAAGCGATTTTGATGTACTGGACGTTTTCGATAGTTTCAATAAGGTTCCCATAGCATCTGCTTCCATTGCACAGGTCTATGAGGCACAGCTCGATGGTAAAAAAGTTGCAGTAAAGATCACAAGACCCAATATTATCGATACCATAAACCTGGATCTGGACATACTCGATGATATGAAACCTCTCATGGTAAAGGTTCTGGGACTTGGAAGCAACTTTGATATTGACGCATTTCTTTTTGAGTTCAGGGACCTTCTGAACCGTGAGATTGACCTGAGGAACGAGGCCAGGAACCTGAAACGCTTCCGGGATAATTTCGAGGATGTGAAAGAGGTCCACGTTCCGCAGGTCTATGATGAATACTCCAATGAGAGTGTGCTCATCATGGAGTATATGGAAGGTGTTCCTGTAAAGAAAGTTTCCCGTATTTCCGTTGAAAAAAGGAAGTGGTATGCAAAGATCATCAGCCAGAGCTACCTGAAACAGGTATACCTTGACGGCTTCTACCATGCGGACCCCCACAGCTCCAATATCCTTATTCAGGAAGATGGTATCGCCTACATTGATTTCGGGGCCGTGGGTACGATAGATGACGAGCTTCGCCGCAATATGCTGAACCTTTTCTACGGTATCTATAAGAAAAAGATAGATATCGTCTTTGATGCGTTCCTGAAAATATCCGGAGTATACAGGGAAGATATTAACGTTCGCCGTTTCAGGATAGACCTTGACGATATCATCTCAAAGCAGAACTATTCCGTGGGGGAGCGTCAGAGTGATAATTACGCGACACTGGGTCTGAGATACAATCTCTCACTTCCAAGTGAGTTCTCCACCCTTGAGAGGGCACTGATCCTTATCGAAGCCAATTGCTTTGAGCTTGATCCGAAGTTCAATCTGCTGGAGAATGCAAAGGATATTATCAATCAGGTTTTACTGAAACGCTATTCTCCTTTCGAGGCTGCAGAATATCTCCAGCTTGAAGGAGACAGGTATCTTGATATCGTGAAGGACCTTCCACAGGGTATAAACGATGTGATCGAGACTATCCGGGGTTACAGGATCGAGAGGTTTGAGCAGAAAAGTAAAGAGATCAAACGTTATCGCACCGTTGATACTGCCCTGAAATACATATTCCTTATTGCTATATTGATCTCATCCGCGTATCTGGCTGTTAACGGTGAGGGTTACCTGCCGACTATGGGTGTGGTGGGGTTCAGTAGTTCCATTGTTCTTTTTGGAATCATGTTTTTCAGGAGTTCTTGAATTCCCTATTTTTTTTATCTTCCAAAAATGGATTGTTCATGGAATCCGGATTTTAAAAGAATAAGCCTTCGGCTTGATGATTGGTGAATATATAAGCTAAAAAAAGAAGGTGTTGCCCGCCGAATGGCGAGCAATGTTTTGATCTTATCCGAAAAGTGCTCCGAGGCCGGCCATTCCGTCCTCTTCTGCTTCTTCCTCTGATTCTTCTTCTGCAGCTGCCTCTTCCTCGGCGGCAGGTGCTTCTTCTGCGGCTGCTGCAGGTGCACCGGCTGCTGCAGGTGCTGCGACTGCTGCGGTTGCCATTGCCTCTTCGATGTCTACATCTTCAAGAGCTGCAACGAGTGCCTTTGCGCGTGCGTCGTTTACTTCTGTACCTGCTGCCTCGAGTACGGCAGTGATTGCTTCTTCTGTAACGTCTTTACCAGCTTTGTGCAATAAAAGTGCTGCATATATGTATTCCATGTGAAATCACCTTTTCTTTATCAACGTAATTAATGTGTAAATCTCTAATCTTAATTCTCATCCGAAGAGTGCTCCAAGTCCGGCCATTCCGTCCTCTTCTGACTCTTCCTCACTTTCCTCTTCCTTCTCTTCAACCGTCTCTTCTGCTTCGGCAGCTTCAGCCACTTCTGCTGTTGCAGCAGCGGTAGCTCTTGCGCCAAGAGCTTCTTTCAGTTCGTCATCAACAGCCTCTTCATTGTTGGCTGATGCTGCAGATGCCACTGAAAGCATCTCTGACTGTGCCTTCCCAAGCAGGGATCCCATGATATCCGGCTCGTACACAGTTGCATTGATTCCCAGGTTGCGTGCCTCTGATGCAGCCTTGGAGATAATTGCAGTGATGTTGTCCTTTGTCGGATATGTTGCATTGACTGACAGGTTGAATGCCTGCTGTGTTGCAAGAACGATATCTGAGAAGTATTTGCTTTCGTCTATTGCCAGGACATCCGGTGTGAACACGGATCCTGATTCAAGAACTGCCCTGAGATCAAGACCTACTGTTACAGGATAGATCTCAAGTCTTGTAAGCATGGATGCCAGTTTCTGTGAAACTACCTCGCCCTCTTTTGCGACGGTCTTTGTTTCTCTGACGACCACCTTTCCGGCATCGATTGCCGCAGGTATTCCCACGCTTTGCAGATCACCAAGTATCGGTCCCGGCGGGAAGCTTGTGGGTCCGGCCTCGACCACGATATCGTTTGGTGCTACCGCCCCTCCCTTGATCGGGGATGGGCTCTTACTCTGCTCAAGTATCTTGTAAAGCTTGAAAGGATTGTTCTCTGTGAATATAAGAGCAGTCTGTGAGTCTATGTACTCATGCATCTTATTGACGTCTTCATTTGATTCGTCAAATGCTCTTCTGATAAGTGTGTTCCTTGACACTTTCAAAACAGCAGTGCCCTGAAGACCCTTTCTCATTTTCTGGAGCTGCTTTGCAGGTATGCCGCCGATGGCTACTACTCCGAACAGAGGGTATTTGTTTATATGTTCCTTTATGTCCTCTACTTCATCTTTCTTCCACTGAGGTACATGTTCTGTGTGGTGAACTTCTTCCATTTACATCACCTTCACGGAATTGCCCATAGTGGTCGTAACATAAATAGACCTTACGTTATGCTTTCCCTTTTCCAGGGATTGCTCGACCCTATTCAGAACAGTTTCGACGTTGTCTGCAAGCTTGTCAACACCCATGTCCTTACGTCCGATTGATACGTGGAACGTAAGTTTATCCTTGGACCTTATCTTTATAGAACTCCTTGCGTTATTGATAAGGTCTCCAACATTTCTGCCTGGTGGCAGGGGTGTCGGCATCTTTCCTCTAGGACCCAGGATTGCACCCAGGTTCTTACCGATCTGGGCCATGTACTGTACCTCTGCAATGAAGAAGTCACACTCGTTGGCAATACTTCTAGCACGTGGCTTGTCTGAACCGAGTTCAGCAATGTCTTCTTCTCCGAAGACATATTCTGCACCTGCTTCCTTTGCCTGGAGACCTACTTCTCCTTTTGCAAATACAGCAATTGTGAGGTCCTTTCCAAGACCGTGTGGTAATAATATCTCCTCATCAACACGGTTTTTGGGTTGACTCATGTCAAGATTCTTCAAGTTGATTGCCAGATCCACACTTTCTGGAAAGTTACGTTGTGGTGATTCCTGCAATAACTTGTCAATTGCATCTACTATATTTTGTTCTGCCATTCTTTACCTCCCGTAGTTTGAACATAGTGTTCAGGCAGGACCGTTGCGGTCTACTACGGCTTTTTTATTCGAGTTCATCAGACTATTGTCTCAGTCTAATGGGCTCTCCTTTATTTAAGCAATAGTTTTAAACTTATCGGTTAAAGCTGATATCAAGCCTGAATTACCAGGCTTCGTTTGCGAGCACATCGTCGAATTTGCCTTCATCTATCTGTTTCTGGCATTCTCTTGCGTGTACTCCTTCAGCGTTAACTCCCATCGGTACGCATGCTCCGAGGACTTCCTTCACAGCTGCCTTTAAGCTGTAAGCAAGTATGTCGTCCCTCTTCATACGGGCTATCTTTGCAGCCTGACTTACACTGAGGTCGCCAACGACTTCAGAACCGGCAAGACCGGATCCCTTCTGGATTCCAAGCTCCGAAAGGATAAGCGCGGATGTAGGAGGTGTACCAACTTCTATCTCGAAGTTCTTGTTCGAATCTACTATTACTTTGACAGGGACCTGCATCCCATTGAAATCTTTTGTTTTCTCGTTGATCTTATCGATCACATCTTTGACATTAATCCCAAGTGGACCAAGGGCCGGACCGAGTGGCGGACCGGGGTTTGCCTTTCCTCCGGGGACCAGTGCTTCAACAACATCTGCCATTTGAATATCACCGTTGAATTTTGATTATTGATAAATTGTAATCAGGTGTTTTCCTCTTCTTCTTTCCTGAGGACTCTTACAGTATCACCACGAATAGTTATAGGTATCGGTACAACAGCATCAAAGAGCTCGACTGTAATCTCTTCATGACCTTCATCCACCCTCTTGACGCGTGCCCTCTCACCCTTGAAAGGTCCGGATGTGACCTCGATGATCGCACCTTCTGCGATACCTGTTACAGTTGGCTTTGGTGTAAGGAAATGTGATATCTCTTCTATACTTGACTGTCCTTTCACTACTGCCCTTGCATGTGGAACTGTCTGGATTGCCTGTTCTACCACACCTGGCTCCGGGGCTTCTATCAGTATGTAACCCTTGAGCTCATCCGGTGCGATGATGGCCCTGATATCCAGATGATCCTTCCGTGCAACCTGTGTGATCATGTTTGCAACGGAACGTTCCTGGTTTGCGGTTGTTTTTACAACAAATATTGCAGATTCTTCGACCATGCTTACACCAATTGTGGTATCTCTACCAGCAATACGTATATCAGGAATCCGACAAAGCCAATAGCAAGTATTCCGAGCCCTGCAACCTTTGCGATTGTCTGGAACTCTTCTCTTGATGGTTTCTTTGTCAGTTTGAGGACCCTGAGATATGTTTTAAGGGTCTGTCCCATGTTACTGTTCAGTTTGTTCAGATCAAATGCATTTTCTGCCAAGTACATCACAACCGGTCATGATTGATGAATATATAAGAATGGATTGTTTGAGGCTGCTTTGAAATATAAGCATTTCTATTGAATGCCTGATTACAGCGCCACCTAAATAACGTCAATGATAAAATACTTTTCGATTGAAGGATGAAATAATCCTTCAATCGTTATCTGCAAAAGCGTAAATTATTTTACGAAATCGATGCCGTATCTTCTGGTAACGTTCTTTGCGCCACCATGGCCGTATATCTGTGGGGACTTCACACCTGTTACAACTATCATTGTACGCACTGTCTGCTCAAGTGAGTTGTCGATCTGAGCACCCCATATGAGTCTTGCATCGGGGTCAATACGGCTGTAGACTTCCTGTACCACGCTTTCTGCTTCCGCGATGGTCATATCTGCCCCGCCGACCACATTCACAAGTGCGGATGTGGCACCGGATATGTCAACATCAAGCAGAGGGCTGCGAAGTGCTTTCTGCACGGATTCCACTGCTTTCATCTCGCCGTCTGCCTCGCCAAGTCCGATCATTGCCACGCCTCCATTCTGCATGACTGTTCTGACATCGGCAAAGTCAAGGTTAACAAGACCTGGTTTTGTGATAAGCTCAGTGATACCTTTTACTGCTCTCATAAGGACTTCATCGGACACTTTGAATGCTGCCTGAAGTGGTAATCTTGGAACAACTTCAAGAAGCTTGTCATTTGGAACCACAATTACTGTGTCTGCTACTTCTCTGAGTCTTTCGAGTCCTGCCTCGGCATTCGTACGCCTGACATGGCCCTCCACTCCGAAAGGAAGTGTTACAACGGCAATTGTCAATGCGCCTGCATCCCTGGCAGCTTCAGCGACCACTGGTGCGGAACCGGTTCCGGTTCCTCCGCCCAGACCTGCTGTAATGAAGACCATGTCACTGCCGGCTACGGCCTCTGCAATGTCGTCTACGCTTTCAAGAGCAGCGTCCTCACCTATCTGTGGAAGACTGCCTGCGCCGAGTCCTCTTGTCTTCTTCTTTCCGATGAGTATCTTCCTGTCAGCGTTAATGTTCAGAAGGTGCTGTGCATCGGTGTTAAGGGCAACGAGCTCAGCACCCTTGATTCCTTCGTCGGCCATTCTCTGGGTACTGTTTGATCCACCGCCGCCGCAACCTATTACTTTAATGTTTGTCTGCAGTTCACTTAACAGATCTTCCAGCTCTGCATTGATATTCTTATTTTGCTGAGCCGGCTCAGAACTGCGAAGCTGTGACTCCTGTTCAGATCTTGCCAGTGCCTCTTCTACTATGGATTTCATCTTTTTTCCCTCAAGTGAAAATCGTATCTTTAACTCCGGGTAGGGTTATTTGGTGAATTGGTTAATGGGATTTCTTTGATCTTGCGTTCATGGACCATATCCGGCCTGATCGTTTTTCCATTAACTGTAACAGTTTCCATATTTGCCAGTTTACCGTACAGCGGGCCGGGGTTTATGCCCATGTCTTTTGCCATCATGGGACTGAATCTTTCGGTAACTATGTACAGCAGATTCTCCTGTGGGGCATATTTAACTTCATAATGCTCTTTTAGTATTTTAATGCATTCATTTGTGATATCCTGCATCGTAATTTTGACATGTTCGGCCGGAATAATCATATGATTGGATATTGTCCCGTTATCTCTTTCGATATATACAAGGGGTAACTCTTCCAAAGTATTAAGTAAGCTTCCCCTGTCTGCGCTAAAAGTTTCCTGTACAAGTTTGCTGCTTATTTCACTATCTTTTAAATTGTTTCCTTCCTGAACCCATCCTTCAGAATTTAGATATTGGCTCCTTAGCCTGTCTGTGATCCTGAATCTTCCTCCGCTGCACAGCTTCTCTGCCATATACCTTATGCGGAGGAACCGGTCCCATTCCAGGCCTTTAAGTTCTTTAATGTCTCCTTCACGCAGTATCGGATATCCAAGCTCTTCTATGATTTCCCGGATCCTTTCTCTTTCTGCGGAAGGCATTGACTTTCTGTCAAAATATGCAAAATCAGCTCCGGATTTAAGAAAAGCCTGTTCAATAAGATCTTTATCAATGTCTGCAAGCTGATAGTCCGGGAAATTATGGCCAAAGGCGATATCTTCTTCAAGCAGAAGTTTTGTCTGCCGGCTCGCGTAGTGCCCTCCGCCAAAACCAATGGCTACAGGTAAGTCCATCTCTTCTGCTTCCAGGATCGACCTTGCGACTATCTCTCCTGCATCAGGATCAGACCACTGCTTTTCTCCACTGCCGATCTCCGCATAGACCATCGGGATCCTGATATCAGAGGGGCCGTGGTGTGTGGATTCCATGTTTATCTCGTAGTTTGCTTCCCGAGCTTGGGTTTGCATATTCTTGAGAATGGAACTCATTATGCCGGGAGAAGCTACTGAAAGTTCGTAGGGTTTGCCTCCGAAATCCGCACTCTTGACATTACCTGTGAAGTGCGCGGTAAGAACAGATCTTCCATCACTACTTTTGTGCTTGGAGGCAACTATTATCAGATCGGTGTCAAAGCCATACTTTTTCATCTTCTGATCAATACGGTCCTGATATATGTGGTGCTGATCTATCTCGATAATCCTGTAATCCTTATTTTCGTAAACCCCGGCCAACTCTTCCCACGCTTCAGGCAGGTTCTTTGCTTTCTCCCATTCTCCCTTTAGAAGCAGATGTTCTTTGATATTCTGGCCTGCCCTGTCGACTGTGGAACAAAGTATGTTTATCTTTTTAGATTTCATGGATCTCTGGCCAATATATGATCAGTTCTATTATGGATATCTATTTCCGATGGTTTTATATTTTTTTTGGCTATTTTATAATTTTCCCTGCTTTAAGTTTCTGAATGATGCTCTCTCGTTTTTCAGTAAACTTAAGACATATTATGGCATCTGTATGATTTGAGATCAGTAAATGCAAGATACAAACGTGAAGTGATTATGTGGGCAGTATTACAATAGACAATGTGCTTATAGAGTGGCTTGGATATGCAGGTTTTATGATCAAAGCGGAAGAGCTGGTGGTACATATCGACCCTTATCTATTACCGGACGTTTTTTCTCCTGAAGACATGGCGGATATACTCCTGATAACTCATGAACATGAAGGCCACTGTAATCCCGATTCTATCAGAAAGGTCCGCAAACCCCGTGCAACCACTCTTATTCCTGAGAATATGAGTCTGCAGTTCAGGGGCGATGCCAGAAGGGTCGAAGAAGGCGATTCCCTCACAGGTGATCTAAATATTAAAGGTGTGGGTATAGAAGTGGTTCCCGCTTATAATGTCGGATCTGATTATCATTCACGGGCTGACGGGGTTGGATATGTTGTCGAAATCGGAGGTCTGAAGATCTATCATGCGGGTGATACGGGCCTGATTCCTGAGATGAATGGCATATCCTGCGATATTGCACTGCTTCCCATAGGTGGTACTTCAACGATGGATGAAGAACAGGCAGCAGATGCGGTGGCAATCCTTTCACCAAAGACCGTGATACCCATGCATTATGGCGCAGATGGTATATCTGCGAATCCAGAAAAATTCAGTGCAATGGTAAAGGAAAGATCACCTGGGACTGATGTTGCAATACTTTGATTTATTTTGATTCTTATTCAGGCAGGTATCATGGCAAAACGCAAACATAAAAAAAAGGCGGTTGCAAAGGAAATTGCCCTTGAACGTATAAAATATCTGTTCGAACTGGCCGACAGGGAATATCCTACAGATCCTGATCGTAGTGACAGGTATGTCTCCCTTGCAAGAAGAATTGGTATGCGCTATCGTGTAAGTGTTCCTCCTGAGCTGAAAAAAAGGATGTGCAAGAGCTGTAGTTCTTTTCTCACACCGGGGAGTAACTGCAGGGTACGCCTGAAAGGCGGCCTATTGATAGTTACATGTCAGAAATGTGGGAATATACAGCGTTATCTGTTTTCAAAGAAAAAGAAACCTTAGAATTTCAGATAATTGATAATAATCTGGTCATCAGGTAGGCCACTACAAAAATAATTATGCCCATGCCAAGGTAGAGAAAGATATTCCTGTACACCACTTCTTTCTCAGAGCCTGCCTTAATGCCAAATCCTCCGCTGCATCCTCCTGTGCTGCAGGAATTGCATGCAGTGTTCTTGTCATTTTGCTCCTGTGATTTTTTATTTATGACAGGGATTATTATCTTGTTATCTGACATCAGTTGCTCGTTATGATCTCATTTGATTTAGTAGTTTCCAATCCGGCAATTCATAGCGAGGAACTGGCAAAAGGGTATTTAGCGACGAGAGGGGGATTCGAACCCCCGAGGCGCATAGCACCACAGGATTAGCAATCCTGCGCCATACCGGGCTTGGCTATCTCGTCAGAAATCGAGTTCGTTCCTAAACGTAATTCATCTATTTAACGCTTTCCGGTTTCATTGAAGTGACGGGCATGCCTTGAGTCGTTGTTTTTCCCATTCCCAAATGGTCTGTGACCTCTTCTCCACCCCGCAGCCCTACAAGCGACGGCTGCCCACGGTCGGTCTGCTCCCTTCCGGGCCTGGACTGGTTCCCGCGGTTAAGATATGAAAACAGGTTCTCCAACAAGCCCTCATATCAACACCGTCCAAGCAGGACGGGGTTTCTCAGTTGAAATCACAGGTTTGGAAATGATCCAAACATCTTCTCTTGGCTTCGTCCCCCGCGTATCGGCGATTTCGGGTTACAGGTAACGCCGGCCTACCCGGACTAGCCCGTCACCCCTACATGCTCATTACTGCTTATAAATGTATCCTTTACTATTGATTGAATAAAATGAGGCTTCAGGCAAGATATATTATATTTACCAGTGCAGTCATATCTACAATATGAATCTACAATAGGAGGTAGAAAAATGGAAGACCTAATAGGATTTGTAAGTGGTAATAAAAATCGTCAGAAACTGCTGGCTCTGCTGGGGTCAAAACACAGCCTTGATGCTGATAAAATGGCAAAGAATATGAGAGTGGCTTCACCCTCAGTGAATAAGATCATCGGGGAGCTGCTTGAAAGGAATCTTATAAAGCGGGATAATGGCTCTTATAGTCTGACAGAACTCGGGGAATCTGTGGAGAAAAGGATACAGAGTATCTGAGATATTCTGCTTTTAGTATCTAGTTATATATTTCTAGATCAGGGTATCAGTACGCATCTTAATTCCATCTTCTGTGATGGCGTACTCCTTTACTGATCTTTTATGTTTTGTACCCCTTGATTTTACAATGCACATATATCTGCGGTTCTTTGCCCTTGAGTTATGGAGAACCACAACCGAATCCATCAAAAAGGCAACATCTATCTTTTCCTCGCCGGGTCCCTCAGAAGGGCTTACCTCGGTTGTGAAAAGTGAAGTTATGTTCCTGCTTTTGAGATGGCTTGTAAGCGAATGTATGTATGCTCTCAGTTTCAGGTTATCGGATATAGACATCTCCAGATTGTTGATCCCGTCAAAGAAAACCCTCTTGCTGCTCATATTTTCAAGGGTATTCTTGATACGGGTTGAATGCTCCGCAGGGTATATATTCCCGGGGTTGGTGCAGATGAATTGTAACATGCCGCTGTTAACATGCGTTTCAAGGTCCCATCCGAGCCTTTTCGCATCCATGAGCAACTGATGGGGTGAGTCTTCAAAAGTGATAATAAGTCCCGGCTCGCCATTTTCAAGCCCGTGGTATATGAATTGAAGTCCGAAAATCTTTTTTCCGGTACCGGGTCTTCCTGCTATCAGTGTACTGCTGTATTTGAGGAGTCCGCCGCCTAGCATATCATCAAGGCCCGGTATCCCTGCTTCAACACGTGTATCTTCAAGCCTGAAATCGTCTTCCGGTTTAATGGGTGGGTATACTGTGAATCCGCCTGATGTTATATCATACAGGTATTTGCAAGAAGTGATCTCAGAACGTTTTCCGGGATCTATGCCTCGCATCTTGATAAATTCCAGGTAATGGTCCGCCCTTGAGTCGTTCTCTCCCCTTGACATGTAGATTATCCCGTCCGAGAGATGGCTTACGACTGACTGGTGCAGCTCTGACTTTACAAGCTCACCAACGAGTAAGGTGAGCATGTTCCTCTCCTGGAGCATGGAGTCAAGTGTGTAGAAAAAGCGTCTCCTTTCCTGTTCAACAAATCCGAATCCCAGGGGTGTTATGGGGTCTATCACAAGCCTGTCAGGTTTGACGGATTCGATCACATTGCCGATGTCGATAAGTGTTGTAAGCGGATCCTTTTCCGATAGCTGTCGGTTTATTGCATGTACTTCAAAAGAATCATCAAAAAAGTCAAGGGTGGAATGATACATCTTCAGCTTATTCGTTTTGGATGTGGTTATAGGGATGTAAAGGGCCTTCTCGCCCTGCCTGGATGCTTCCGAGAGCATCTGGAGGGACATTATGGTCTTTCCAACTCCTGTTGTACCGGCTATCAGCAGGGTTGCAGGTGATTTGAAGCCTCCTAGTAGATCATCGAGGCTCTCGATCCCACAGGATATGTTCTTAAGTTCTTCCATTTTGATCTTCTGTGTTTTTTATACGCATGGGCTTTCACAGTGTTATTGTTCGCAAATTTAAAATATATTTTAATACTATCATTCTTCAGGTGATGTCATGAACTATCGATGTCCAGTATGTGAAGGAAAAATGAACCGATGGAGATATCCGGTTCTCAAAAGGCATGACCATTTCGGTCGTGCGCTTGCCATATATAAATGTGTGGAGTGCGGTCATGAGGAAACATACCCGGATATATGATCTCTTGGATTTTTATTTTTGACCTTTATCAGAACATTGAATATACTTCTTCATGTGGATGTATCACAAAGCCGCCTGGTGTGATATCATAGGGATGGATCTTCTTGCTGTGGTCGGACCCTCTCATCTTATAGATCTCCATGCTTCTCATACGGACATTCTCGTGCCTTTTGTAGTATAATACTATAGTACCGTCAGTGACGAAGTTTTCAACACCGAATCTTGAAGGTTTTGATTCGTCAATAAGCTCACATGTCATCATGGAGGTCAGACCTATGACTTCCAGCGTGGTGCTAAGTTTCAGGAGTTCTATTCTAATTTTGGCAGGGTCCTGAAGGTAGAAACTCACGGATGTTGTAGAGTCGACAAGTGCACGCTTTGCATTGATCTCTTCTTGCGTAGCAATAATCTGATCCATCATGGATCTGATATCAAAAGGTCTTACATCTACATATTTTTCCTGTGACGGTATTCCAATCTTGGTGGAACATGCATCAATGATAACAAGCTTATTCTCGTCTTCAAGTGCCTGTAGATCCCATCCAAACTTGAGAACGTTTTCTCTTATCTGCTCGGGCCTTTCCTCGGTTGCGACAATTATTCCGTTTTCCCCGTATTTCGTTATCCCGTTGTAAATGAATTGGATGGAAAAATTAGTTTTACCTGCACCAGAAGTACCTGATATCAGGTAGGTCCTGTCACGGATAAGGCCACCACCGCATAATTCGTCAAAACCCGGAATGCCTGTCTTGACACGATTTGTTTCATCATCCATTGATATCTCTTCAGAAACTGCACCATCGAACATCTTATTTATTCACTCCTAATGATTGGTAATATCCCTCATCGATTATGTCAAAATTTTTGTGTATATTGCCAGACTTTATTTCATGTCTCTTTTATGTTATAACATATATAAATATATTGAACTATTCCGTGTATAATGACTTTGATTTTATCGATATTCAATGAAAAATATAATATGCAATGTAATATAGCATCGACGATTAGTAAATATTAGTTCACGTTTTGTCTGTTTTTTCTTTTAAATTTCAATGTGACTTCGACATTTCCCGTCAATTGCATCGATGTTTGCCAATGCAATGCGATAATTGTTCTGATATAGACCACAAAAGATTTAATACGGCAATTGTTTAATAGAACACTTGTAATCCAATATGACGGGATCAAGAGGGTGATGAGCTTCCTTTCGTCAATGAGCGTAATGTTCACCGATGAAAGGTTGATTTAACGTACATGTGTACGTTTTATTGTTTATCAATCACTCTTTACCTTGACCATATATCTATAAATTAACTAACGGAGGAGAATTATGAAAAGACTAACAGCAACTTTAATGGCTGCCCTTATGGTCTTGACAGTATTTGCTGGCGTAGCAAGCGCTGCAGATACTGTGGAGGTCAGGGGACCAGTCTATAACGGTTCTAGTGTGTCAGATATAGTAGACAGCTATAGCGGATCATCAAATTACATTGAAATGAATGCAACGAATTTTGCAGGATTCTACTACGATCTTGATGACGGACTCGAATCCGAATATCTCAGGATATACAATAAAGGAAAGGAAGGTATAGGCGAAAATTTGAGCGGTGACAAGATACCAGAAGGTGCCCTTGTCTATTATTCCGTTATCAACGAAACCGACTTTGAGATCACATACAATAACAATGATACAGATGGGGACCCAATCCGCAGCCAGTATCCAGTTATTGGTTTCTTTGCCGAGGAATATGTTCCACTCAAGAACACCACACCTGACAAGCTTGCAAAACTGCTTCTTGACAACGATGACAAGTACACACTCAGGACCGGTTCAGCACTCGAGCTTCCAAACGGCTATGAACTGACCGCAAAGCAGATCGATGTCGAGGGTGACAAGGTCTGGATGGAGCTTAGCAAGGATGGAGAGTTTATAGAGGATCAGGTAGTTGATCTTACAGGAACTACAGGCTCTGCAACCTGGAGCTATGAAGAAGACGTTGCCGGTGAGGATGATGTTGAAGTTTTCAGAGTACGCGTCACTGATGTCTTCCAGGGCCAGGTCGACAGCCTCGCTGTAATTGAGGGTGTCTGGATGATTGACTATATGAATGTTGTTGAAATCGATGATGACGACACATTTGGCGAGCTCGAAGTTCAGACAACAGGTAAACTCAGCGAATTCAATAATGCATATGGTATCAAGATGTGGAATGATAATTCCATGACCCTTGATGAAGATGATACAGAGAAAATCGCTGAAGGTCTTGCCTTCAAGACGGCTGATGTTGAATCTGGCGATGTCATGAGATTCTACCTCATGAAAGAATACACAGAACCAGGTACATATGAAATCAGAGGACAGGTCTTTGAAGATGAGCCAGGATCCTGGACTTATGCAAACTTTGCTGGATTCTACTATGACCTTGATGACAATCTTACAAGTGAATCTTTGATCATAACCACATCAGCTCCTTTCAACCTACAGAGTTCAAAAATTGATAAAGACGAGTTGGTTTACTATGCCAACATCACAGAAACCGGCTTTGAGATCGAGTACAATGAAGTAGATACAGATGGGGACCCAATCCGCGACAAGTATCCAGTTATTGGTCTCTTTGCCGAAGCATATGTTCCACTCAAGAACGACACGCCTGACCTACTCGCCAAACTTATCCTGGACAATGATGACAAGTATACACTCAGGACCGGTTCAGCACTCGAGCTTCCAAACGGCTATGAACTGACCGCAAAGCAGATCGATGTCGAGGGTGACAAGGTCTGGATGGAGCTTAGCAAGGATGGAGAGTTTATAGAGGATCAGGTAGTTGATCTTACAGGAACTACAGGCTCTGCAACCTGGAGCTATGAAGAAGACGTTGCCGGTGAGGATGATGTTGAAGTTTTCAGAGTACGCGTCACTGATGTCTTCCAGGGCCAGGTCGACAGCCTCGCTGTAATTGAGGGTGTCTGGATGATTGACTATATGAATGTTGTTGAAATCGATGATGACGACACATTTGGCGAACTCGAAGTTCAGACAACAGGTAAACTCGGTAATGACGCTGCTGGAAATCCTGTTTATGGAATTAAGATGACTAATGATAATTCCATAACCCTTGATGAAGATGACACCGAGGAAATCGCTGAAGGTCTTGCCTTCAAGACGGCTGATGTTGAATCTGGCAATGACACACTGAGGTACTATCTGTACAAGGAAGTCACCATCGAAGGCGAGGAAACAACCCAGCCTGATGAAGAAGAAGATATGGACGAAGAAGAGCAGGTAACTGACAACGAAACAGAAGGTAACGATACCGTTGAAACTCCAGTAGATGAGACTCCAGATGAAACTGAAGAGCCACCTGTGGAGGATGAAGGTAACGAGACAACTGATGAAGAACCAGTTCCTGGATTTGAAGCAGTCTTCGCAGTTGCAGGTCTTCTTGCAGTCGCATACCTTGTCAGAAGGAACTAAATAAACAATAAATAAACAGAAGGGATTTTTCCCTTCTAACTATTCTTTTTTGAGTTTACTACTAAATTTACGTCTTTTTTTGCTGTTCAATATCGAGGTGAAACAGTGGTTAATAAACTAGTATTAGTGTCAGCTTTAATCATAATGATGCTATTTGTTTCCGGTTGTACGGACGGACAGAATCCTGATGGTGGGCAGGAAAACAATGTTACGGATGTCGGAGAAAATACCGATATTGCTGAAATGTCAGCAGAGGACCTTACTACAATAGATAATCTTCCGGAAGGGTATGAGTATCTTGGTGCTCCTACGCTTACGGTAGAGGAAGTTCAAAGGGAATATGTTAATTCCTCAGGTATCACTGATGCATCTGAAGGCTTCTACAAGGCAGACAGTGTTGATCTATACATCGATGTGATTGAGCTGGAAAGTCCTGAAATGGCAGAAGAATTCGTTTCAGAGTACAGATCCGGCTTCAAAGAACTTGCAAGTGGTACGCGCTTCACGGAAGAGAGTTTCAACGGACATTCTGCAGTAAGAATAAAAACCTATTCCACGGTAGGAGGGGAACAGGTTCCACGATACACTTACATCTGGAGTAATGACAGATTTGTTTTTGTTGTAGGTGGTGCGACTGAGGATTATACAATGCTGCGCACACATGCAGAAGCTACGGGGTACTGACCCTGTGGCTTTCCTTTCTATAAAAGACGTTCAATCGACATGCTTTAATATAACTTTGCCCTTTGTACATGCTGCACTGCCCGGATAGCCTAGTTGGTTGGGGCGCCAGACTCATAGGGAAAATTAACCGTGCGTCCAAATCTCCTGAGAAATCTGGAGGTCGCGTGTTCGAGTCACGCTCCGGGCATCAAATCTCTATTTTCATGCCTTAATACTTTCACTTAGGTAGGCAAATTTTCTTTTTAAAGAAGTGGAAGTTAAAGTATGTCTCTTTACAACTATGATCGCTCACTTGCCGCGGCTGAATCGAAGATAGAACAGGCAACTTACAGCGAGAATAACAAGAAGCTGATATTTCGTTTTGAGAGCTATCTTTTTGCTGAAGGACTGTCAAAGGCGCGGGTGATCAAGTACCTGAGCCAGCTTAACATGATTGCGGGATGGGCTGATTTTGAACTGGATGAAGCGTCGCGGGAAGATATAGAATATATTGCAGGGATAGTTGCAAAAAAGGATGTTAAGGACTGGACCAAACACGGCTATCTTACGGCAATAAAGAGGTTTTACCGCTGGTTGAACGGCGGGGAGGATCCGGAGATAACCGCCTGGATAAAACCCAAGGTAAAAAATCCTGTAAAGCTTCCTGAAGAGATGCTACCTGAGGATGATATCATGTCTATGGTTGAGTCTGTCGATCATCCAAGGGATAAAGCACTTGTATCTATTTTCTGGGATGCCGGAGGAAGACCTGGGGAACTGGGTGAGCTGGACATTAAACATATTGTCTTTGATCAGTACGGAGCTGTGGCTGTAGTAGATGGCAAGACGGGAATGAGAAGGATACGGCTTGTATTCAGTACACCTTACCTTGCCGCGTGGATTAACATTCATCCTGATAAAAACAATCCAAATGCTCCCCTGTGGGTTGGTATTGGCCAGAGGGGAAGAGGGAAAAAACTGAAATATGCAGCTATCAGGATGATCATTAAAAGAGCGGCCAAAAAAGCAGGAATTAGGAAGAGGACATACTGCTATCTGTTCAGGCATTCCCGGAGTACGGATCTGGCGCAATATCTTACTGAATCACAGATGAAGGAACATCTTGGATGGAAGCAGGATTCAAAGATGCCTGCGGTCTATGTGCACCTGTCTGGAAAGCAAATTGATGATGCCATGTTGAGAATACACGGCATAGTTAAGAAAGAGGACCATAAACCGGAACTCACAACTGTTATCTGTGCCAGGTGCAAGCATGTGAACAGTACGGCTTCTAAATTCTGTGCACAATGTGGTATGACACTGAGTATAGATGCTGCGGTAGAGGTGGAGGAGAAACGCTCAGATATCGCTATGGCCCTGATGGAGCTTGTTGAAAAGGATCCTGAGGTTGCTGAGGTTTTGAGGAAGGTGATGGAGTGATGTTTATTAAGTTTAAAACCTACTATTAATAGTAATGTCTGATACTGAAAAAACGTATGATGGAGATGATGCAAAGAATTATAAAAATCAGTCATTCGAATCTTTAAAATACGTCTTCAACATGCAAAATGAAAGAATAAAGGAAATTGGCAATAAAGCGAACAATAGCTTACTACTTGCCACTATCCTTATTGGTGTCGGTTTTACTATTTATTCAATTGATTCTGACAAAGGAAATGCATATAATAAGATAATTATGCTTTTAACATTTATCGTATTATTATCGTCTCTTACTTCGTCTTTTGTTGTTATGTATCTGATAGCTTTACGCCCCATTCCTTTTATAAACACTGATAAAGTCTACATGTGTCTTAACCGTTCAGATTTAGATCAAAATTGCTTAATTGGTAATCTCATTGTACTAAAGGAAATGAATGAAAAATATTTTCCTTACTATCAAAAGTTATCTCTCGTTAGCTACGCGTTAATGCTAGTAGGGATGATTTTTGAAGTATATTATGCAGTTTTAGTAGTTATTTAAGTAAATTTTACTTCAACCATAATAACCACCATACTGAAACTCTGCCTATACGCCCCCAAAGGCGGGCGCTTGGAGTGAACACAGGCAAGCATTCAAAAGTGTTTTGTAAGTTCTTGATGCAGCTAGGTAAATGATGCGAAGATATTAAGAAATACGAACATGGGAAGGAGTTAAATTGATTTTGAGAAGAGCAGTAATTTTGATGTTGAAGTTATCAAAGACCGCGAAAATGATACGAATTAAAGGATAGAGTGGCATGTGAATGGATGAAGGGATTCCTTTTTTGAGTGAAGTAGAAACCTTTTCTTTGTAGGAGATTAGTGTTTCTCATCTCGGAACACCTCCCGGGGCTAGCCAAACAACGAGAAAGATATCACTCTGAGAGATGAATTATATCACTTTTATACGATATTCGTTTTACTTATATAGAGTTTTTAACATTCAGTAAATATGAATAATTTAGATATTGATACCTATATTCAAGAAGCCGAAGCAATTGAAGGGCTATATTTAGAGTTAATTGAAAATACGGCAAAACCAAACAAAAGGACACAACTATTTAGTACAATTTTTAAAGAAGCTGAAACTAAAGGTATGTATGCTCAACCTTTACCAGTTAGTAAATATGAAGTGGAAGAAGAAATTTGTGAAACTGACCTTAAAACAAAACCTCTCCAACGGCAAGTATTGAGGAAATATGAAATATGGTACGAAATTTGCAGAATGGTTGTACAGGAATATCTTGGGAATGAAGAAACAGGTAAGTATGAACTCTTCTGTAAGCAATATAAAAAGATAAAAGATTTAATAAAACTATCAACTCCTAATAGTGAAAAAGAGTGCTTAATAAACAATTTTATGGATTATTTTGACATTCAAGTCAATATATTGTATACAATAAAACCTATCGTTTCCTTAAGAAAGAACAATTATAAAAAGTTGGTTTCTGCAGATTTATTAAATTCAGAACTTGATGGGGCAGAAATACTTTATGAAAAAGATTTTGTTCGCCCTGCGGGAATCATAGCGGGAATTGTTCTTGAAAGATATTTAAAAACATTGTGTGAGTTAAATGAAATAGAATTGGATTCAAAAGATACATTGTATCCAATGGCTCAAAAGCTTCGTAAGTCTGATAAAGTCCCTTATTTTGACTTAGCAATATTTAAGTCGATAGATCATCTTGCTACTTTAAGAAATAAATGTGCTCATCCAAAAGAAGAACCTAAAAAGCACGAAGTCAGAGAATTAATTGATAAAACGAAGAAAATAACCTTTATGGCTTTTTCTTAAAACTATTTTAGAGAATGGTGTAATTAATAATAGGTGAGAATATGGATCCTGCGACAACGGGAATAGGGGCCGGTTTAGCTCTGTATGGTGGAAAAGACATTGTTGACAAGTTGTTAGGCCCAACAGCAGAGTATCTCGGTGAAGAGATAAAAAATAGTGTAGCAAAGAAAAATGAGAATCTTAAAAGAATCTTTAGTAAAAGTGTAGATACACTCGGAGAAAAGATTAACCAGTCCGGACAGGTGCCACCTAGAGTTCTAAAACAGGTATGGGATGAAGGGAGGTTTATAGAGGATGAACTGACTGCTCAATATTTTGGTGGGATTCTAGCTTCATCAAGGAGTGAAGATGGAACAGATGATCGAACATTACCTTATTTAGATTTAGTCAAATCTATGTCTACATATCAAATAAAATTTCATCACCTTTTTTATACATTGGCTAGGAGGTATTATTTTGATAGTGAATATGATTGCGAAAAAGATGAAGATCGAAACAAAATGAGATTATTTATTCCTTTGAGCTTGTGTCGTGAACTGATGGGACTTAGTGAAAATAGGAATACAGATTCAATCTTTAGGCATACTATACTTGGTTTATATCGATTAGGATTAATTGCTCAAGGCTATGCTTATGGCAAATATGAAAAAGATGTATTGAATTTTCCAGAAATAGAAGAGCCAGGAATAGTCTCATGTATTTCTTCAGCAGGCATTGAATTATATTTACTTGCACATGGATATCCTGATGTTGAAATTAACCAATTTTTGAATCCTGACATTCATCTTGGAGAAATGGACATTTCAGCTGCGGAGTTAGGTAAAACTTTTGAAATCAAAAATTATAGGTTAAACTTCCTTCCACATTCATTTTGAATATTATATCCAAGTGTACCAATAACCTCGCAGGTATTATACAATTCAATAACTAGCGAAGGATCAATTAGGATTTGCGAGGGAAAGAGGAAAAATTCCCCACTTGTCTTTTTTAAGACTATTGACCTTAATCAGCACAGGCCTATCAGTATCGTCTTGAAAGGTTTCAACGATTAGAATTACCATTATCATATCAATATATCGACCGTCTATGAGGTTCATGGATTACATATTGAGGTATGCATTCATGTTACGTTTTGCCAGTTTTGAGAAAATCCTTTTTTCTTCTAGTTCTTCCGAAATTATTATTGCCAAAAATATGGTGGATTTTGTTCATTCTATGTTTACGTGGGTTCCTGTAGCATTCAGAAGCTTGATAAAATGAATTGCTTTTTCCCTTGCAAGTTGTGAGGGCGCCGGCCAGGTGGGCCGGGCGCCAGTCTCACAAGGTAAATGCAAGAGATCAGTCCTGCATTTGATTTACAGTCGTTTCTATTTCTTCCCTGTCAAGTTGCAGATGGTATTTGAGATAAGGGACAATCACATCGTTCAGGAGAAGCGCTGTTCCAAAGCCACCGATTGAGCAGATGATTGCCACTGTGAGCAATGCCTGTACGTATTGAGCAAGGAAATGATCGGAAACGTATAGCTGGTTCTGGAACAGGATTATATCGGTTGTACTTACGTTGAGCATAGTATGGCCTCTTCTGGTTTTTGGGCAATATCGTCTTCTGGATCATCCGCAATGTCGAGCACATCTGCCCAGTTCTCAAACTGTATCTGGTCGATGTCCGGGGATCTGTAGAAGTGTGTGTCATAGGCATTGCCTACTGTACGGCTGAATGGGAAGCGTTCAACACAGTAGATAGCATGGGGTGACGTGTAGCGTTGTGCAACTGCCAGCTCATCCAGGAAGACGTCAGCAGAGAACCACAAGGGCCAGCCAAGGAAGGGGACCTTGTGGCAATGCATGAGAATGAATTCCTCGGTGATCTCCCGGATTACCACATCGATCCTTGCGGGATTGTGGGCTATGAGGAAGATATCGTTGTTGAGGTGACGGTTCGTTGCAAAGAAGGTGTGCTCATCATGCTGGAACTTCTTGTAATCCCGGCTGTTGTAGTTCCTGTAGGCTTCGTCTATCACTATCATGGAGTCAGTGATATTCTGCTTTGCAAGTTCTGATTTCCAGACATCTGTAAAGCCTTTCTTTGGGTGCTCTACCGGGAAGTTGGTGAAGTAGTGTTCTTTACGGTTCTTTCCCATTGATCCTAAGAGCTTGCGGACGGTGTAGTATGTCTTACCAGCTCCGGGAACTCCCCAGATGATCTTGATCGCCATATTTTGAATTGATTAAAGAGGGGGTGGTTGGATGTGCTCCAACCGATGCACACGAAGCTATACGGTGGTCAGCGGTGGAGCATACCCTTGACCAGGTAGGCAACGGATCCGAAGATACCAAGACCTACGAACACGATAAGCGGGGGTTCCATGAAGATACCCATGATATCAACGACCCAACCACTTACTGAAGTGATTACCTCGGACAGGTTGCCGAGAAATCCGGTAAGATCAGCCATGCTTTTTCACCTCCTTTTTACCTTCTCCCAACGCGAAACATATTCGCAGTGAGCCTGAACAGATGAAGGATGAAGAATATCACAAGCAGTGAAACAAAGCAGGCAGTCATGTACAATACAAGTGCCTGGTAATCGTTGGCCGGCACTCCCACAATGTCTATCAGGATATCATACATCGGCGCCATTATTCACCATCCTCCTTTTTGAATGATAAGAAATACAATACAACAACAAGCTGCACACCCTGGCAGAAAGCTATGAACAGAAGCAGGACTATCACCAGCTCCAGATTATAGACCGTCACAGGTGCAGGGTCTGTAAAGTTGAATGTTGAGAAGTTAAGGGTCATCTGGACCGCTCCTTTGATTTACGTTTTCTATTGTCAATGGTTGAACCATACCGCTTATACAGTGAAACCCGGTTCTTGGCCTGCTTCAGATGATACCTAGAGCGCCCTTTCTGGTACATCCCGGCTGAGAATGTACGCAAACCGTCTGCGGTCCTCTCCAGATCCTTTTCAAGCTCAACGCCGAACAAACGACAGATGAACCAGATTACAAGCCTGAGCAGAAGCAGTGATATGAATACTGTAAGCAGGCTGAATTCGCCAAAATCAACCTGTGCAAGTATCGAGAACCACTCCGCAACCATACCGGCTATGAACTGCATTACTATGACAAAATCACCCATTCTTTACACCTCATGTAATCCTCGTTATCAGGTTGTAAGCCCACAGAGCGACACCGAACACAAAAGCAGCCAGTATCAGTACTCCCCACTCTCCAGGAAAGAACGATAACACAGAATCAAGGAACTGATAGACCGCATCAAAGAGTGAGTAAACACTATCAAAGAGACTCAGGAATGGATCCAGTAACTGATCAAGCAAAGACCGGACCATCAGGACCAGCATTTTAAAGGGATACAGCAGGGCATCCATAAGGGATCCCAGCAGTTGCGAAAGATCATCCAGGAAGGTCACTGCACACCCCTCCATATCCAGGCAACGATTACCAGGAAGATCGAGAAAGTACCTGTTGTGATGTAGGATTCAGGAAGGGCTGAGAATAGAGCAGTGAGAATCGCACCTGCAGGAGCAAACATCAGGGAAACAGAGTTCATTGTGGAAGTTCCCACGCCTGAAATGGTAGAAATTCCTTCCTTCATGGTCCGGACAGGGGATGTAACTGCATATACAAATCCACCAAGAGCACCATGCAGGGAATTGACAGCGTTATCAACACCATCATAGTATCCCTGGAGAACACTGTCGTTTATTGTTGTGTTCCCGTCACCTGGGTCTAGTTCCGGTGGTTCATACTCTGGATCATCCTGTATAGGATCTGTGAGGTTATCGGGAATCTCAGGGTCCGGGATATCAGGAGAATCAACCGGATCTTCCTGATCTTCCAGGTTAATGGTGAAAGAATACAGATCCATAGGGTAATAATCGCTTGGATCATCATCATAAGAGCGTTCCAGGTATGCAGTATATGTTCCGGATTCCGAGAAACTAACATCGAAGTATCCGGATCGAGCAGTAACGCCGGAACGAGAATAATAATTCCCTTCGGGGTCAGGGTTGATTGAAACCCAGTAATCATAAGTTAAAATATTGAAATTCTCGATATCCCAGTAAAAACGAATAGTATTATTTCCAATTAGTTCTGAATTGGTCCAGATCTCTGACTTAGAGCTTGCAGGACGCTGCACAAACTCAATTTCCATTTCATCTAGAACGTTAGTGTGCCATTCAGTAGCACCAATGGAATCATTATAATATTCGTAATACTCCATCACCTCAAAAGATTTAACACCAGGCTGGTCAGGAACAATCGAGAAATCATATTCATAGTATTTCTCATCATCGTCTATTACTGAATAATAAGTAACATCCGACAAGAACCCGTTCTCATCATTAAGATAATAGCTGTGGGTATCGAAATTTTCGTTGTCAATATGGTGAATATTGACTTGGAAATTAGCAGTTTCACCAACAAAAAAAGAGCTGCTATCGTTCCATTCTATTGTTCCGGTTGAATATGAGCTGTAATCTACAGTTTCAACGGTAAGGGCTGAAACATCATCAATGTCAAAATACATACTGGCACTGGTAGAATCATCATGGAGATAGAAGGTTAGTTTTGTAGGACCCGTATAACCTGAAACGTCTATACTATCAGAAACATATGTACTACCGGTATGAACATCATAAATTTTAACAGGCACATCATTGAGAGCAACAACACCATATTGAGAACCGGGAATTGGATTTCTTGAAGCATATTTATAAGTCAGTTCATCAACATCGGTCAGATCAACATACTGGTATCTTCCGATCTTACCCTTATCACCCGAACCAAGATACATATTAAAAACATCAGATTTACCGCCAAAAGAATCAGTAAATACACACGCCCAACCTTCATAAGCTCCCCAGTCGACAAAGTACCATTCCCAATGCAACGGGATAAAAGTTGAAGAAACACTGTAATCATAATCAGGTTCGCTGAAATTACCATTAAAAACCATTTCAACAGGTTCAGCAGATGTAGGAATAATTAAGAGTAAGAGAGCCAGCAAAAACAGTATTCTGGGTTGGTGGCTGGATATACAAGAATTCATTGCAGGCCCTCTTGAATATGATTGAAAAAGGATTTCTCACTGGGCTATACCTTTCAAGCGAGAGAGTATATCCGGGATCTTAAGTCCGAGAAGCTCAAGATCGTCTGCAAAGATCGAGAAGTTTTCATATTCATCCTTGAATTTGTTGTATTTTGACAACTGCGCCCATCTGACGGTAGATCCGTCTTCCTTTTTCTTTTCAGATACCGATACACTGATACCAGGAAGGCGCACCCTGTCGCCTACCTGCCGAATTCCATATTCATTGAAGTCTGACATATTCATCAGGTAAGGCTTGCAAAAAAGAACATATAAACATTACAAATTATCTTAAATTTAAGCTTAAATTTAGGCTTAAAATTAGGTATAAAAAAGAGTTTTGAAAAAAGTGACAGGCTGAATTACTGCGCAAATCAGCCTTTTGTTAAATGGATGGTGTGTCAATACGGCTGGTCGCCTCATTCACACAGGGTTGGGGATCACTTACTGCTAGGTTCATTTAGTGAACGGACCGTATCGCATGCGAAGCGGTCCTGCAAAAGAGGCTTTGCGTCAATGTGACCGGCTCTGCAAGTCACATTCACGCGGGAATTGGGATAACTGGTCGAGACTCCGGTTGAGTTCTTGGTACATTTGCTGAACGCTCATTCGCTCCGGTCCCGTTGGTCCTCGCGAGCTGCAAGGCTAACTGGGAGTATGAGGATACCCCGGTATAATCTGGGAGCTTGGTTTGTGGGGAGTCTGGTTTTGAGTGGATCGGGGGTTTTTGGACTACTAAAAGGTGGGGCTTGCAGCCCCACGCATACCGTTTACTACGGGGGCAAGGTTTGACGGCCCCACTCCGTAAACGATATCGCTTTTGTATGGGGATTGAGGGCTGTGAAAAAAGGAATTTGTGAGACTATACCATCTGCACAATCTCACTGGATTTTCAGATAAATCATTACCACTTATTTTTTATTTATAAGTGGGGGGATAGGAATAGGCATTTGCATTTTTTCTGCGAGATTTATTGCTACCGGCATAGTAAAATAAAAAATTGAATTATCTATTTGAGTTCTAATAGGCTGAGGCAACTTTTTGTCACCTGTGTTTTCCCATTCAGAAATTAACTCCTCTTTAGAGTCAACTCCTATCAAAACATCTAACTGAGCATTTATATTACCTATGTCTGTTTTAGTATTGTGTTCTAAAATAGATAATGTAAAACTAGACTTGATAACAAAATCATCACTCTCAGTTTCTTTAAGCTCTATCAGTGATATATTGATATTTATTTTTACAGCTAGTTTCTCTTTATTTGGAATCACATTTTCTCGATATGCATCCAATTTTTTGATATATATACCCTTTACTTCCGCCTGCATAAAATATCATCCTGTCGATATTATTGAATATAAGAGATAGCATCATCGTCTGTACTACTAAAAACAATATTGTCTTGAGGACATTGAGCGAAGGTTCTTATTGGAGTATTTGTATTTATCGAAAAATTTGAAAC
The DNA here is from genome assembly GCF_013388255.1 of Methanolobus zinderi. Lineage (NCBI taxonomy): Archaea > Methanobacteriati > Methanobacteriota > Methanomicrobia > Methanosarcinales > Methanosarcinaceae > Methanolobus > Methanolobus zinderi. The sequence goes on along the minus strand of NZ_CP058215.1, from coordinate 2,658,768 downwards.
GGGTTCCATAAATTCTATAGATTCAAAACTATATGCAGAATTATCAGTTACCTTGAAAATAACAGTTTCATTTTTATTTTCAATCAATGAAATTGTTTCTTTTTCAATTTCGCAAAGCTCAGATATACGCTCTGCTGAAGGTACCCACTCAAAAGATTCTAGCATTTCTTCAACTTCGTCTTTCGAAACCTCAAGCAAACTAGAAGCTTCGGAAAAAGTCATTTCACCTTCGTATAGTGAACGCAAAGTATCTTTTATTAAATCATTCATGTTTGTACCCTCACTGTAGACCAAATACGACTTAACTCCTTATTAAGTGGTTCTCTATATAAATCAAATCTATATTTGAAATTTTTTTTGCAATCATTTATTATTGCGATTTGGTCTTGTCTATTAGTATTGAGATTTTGTCTACTTAAATCATTTAATACGTTATCTATTTCTTTGTTCTTGAACAAATATAAACTCTTCTCAAAAAAAACATCATACTCGATATTTCCTTGTTTATATAAATATGCAAGTAAAGAAACTGTAGTAAGTGGCCTTAAATGTTCAAAATTTCTATAACGTTGATATTTTTCCGTTTTATCTACAACATTTAAATCGGAACTAACAACATAATCAGCATCTATTGTTTTTGCTAGAAACAAAACATGGCGATCTTTTTTACCCATATTTATTTTTAAAGGTTCAAGCTCATCTGAAAATTGTTCAAATGCCGATTGATCATTTTCATGTATACTTACTTTCGGAGAACGCTGAAGTTTTCTACGAATGTCTCCGTTAAATATTTCCTGATAATTGATTGAAGAAATGTGTATTGTGTCTTCTCCAAGCACATTTAAAAAATCGTCTAAAAAACTTACTTTGTGAACATTTAAATCAATAGCAACACATGCGTCAATCACGATTTTTTTGCCCAATTATCCACTTCCTGTACAAGCAAGTTTAATACATAACGATAATATTTAAAACATTCGTCATTCTTTTTTTAGATACATTATTATCTTAGAAATCATTTAACGTCCCAAATAATAAAAGAGTACAATATTTTTTAATTCTTATTCTTGAAAACAGCTAGAGTACATAATACTTAAGCGTTACAAAACACAAGGCCAATTTCGAATGGAAAATTTGAAACCCAATTTTAGACTTAAAATCGCATTACAGGTCAATCGTGGCACACACGCCTTAATCGTGTACCTAAGGGAACGGATGAAAAAAGCCACAAGCGCCGCTTCGCGGCGCTAATGCTGGGTAGGTGGGATATTTCAGAGGAATAGAATATATTGCATAAGCAGTAGCAGGAGATTTTTTAGAGGAAAATCGTAAGAGAAAATTTCAGTACCATGGATAGATAGGTTGCAGTGGAAACAAAGAGCAGTTACCATTGAAATGATTTTATCAGAAAGTTAATATGTTATTATATATTTTTATATGTGTTGTCAATGGTGCTTTAAAATGTCCAAAGTTTACAGAGATTCTCCAATAGGTAATGCCAGTCATTTTAATTTTGAGAATTACGCAGATTCTTTATCAAAAATTATTCTCAACAAGGATAATAAGACTCCTTTTACAGTAGCAATTAATGGTAAATGGGGTAGTGGAAAAACAACTTTGATGAGAACATTAAAAAATAAATTAGATGAATCTACTTTGGATAAACAGACAAGAAAGGTCAAAACCGTATGGTTTGATGCATGGAAATATTCAGAATGCGATTCAATGCTTGCAGCTTTGATACGCGAAATTTTAGAAGAAATGGAAAGAAAAGGGCTTTTAGACAAACTTAAATCTAAAGTTCTGGTTGGTTCTGAAAAAATAGATGTGTTAAAACAGATGAGTGATTTGGCGAAAATATTAACTCTTGGAAATGGTCCAGAACTTGAAAAATGGACTAGAAAGACGGAATATCAAAATAAACTATCATTTTTCGACCTTTTCCAAGATTACATGAAGACAATACTTCAAACATTTGTTCTTGAGAAAACTGAAGGTAAATACACAGATAACGATGGAGTTATGGTAATTTTTATTGATGATTTGGATAGATGCTCTCCAAAAAATATAGCATCTGTTTTAGAATCCATCAATCTATTTTTAGATCAAGAAGGATGCTTTTTCATTATAGGAACTGATATTTCTATGATTGCAAAAGCAATCGATGCTCAATACAATGGCATAAAAGATTTTTCTGGTGTGGACTATATTAAAAAGATGATCCAGCTAAATTTTGATCTCCCTCTTCTAAAAGATGATCATATAAGGTCTTTCATTAAAGATGAATTAAAAGCTGATTCCGAATTAGATCCCTATTTAGATATAATTGTCAAAGGTTTGAAAGGCAATCAGAGAGAAATTATACGATTTTTGAATTCACTAAATTTGATGAGAATTTTAGGAGAATCACTTAAAGGTGAATTAGGATATGAAGAAGAGCTTTTGATTAAATGGAATATTCTATGCTTCTCTTCACCTAAGTTTACGGATGAGATTAAAGGGAATCAAAAAATTCTTTTTGAAATTCAGAATATTGCTAGGATGGATGATGAAAAAAGGGATGAGGCAATTTCAAATTTTAAAAAAGAAGAAGGCAAAGAGGAATACTACGATTACTGCAAAAATGAAAAGATTGTTCATGTTCTCTCAAGTGGAGAAGAGCAATTTGAAGAAACTAACATTGGAACTTATTTATTTCTCAGTAGCATTGCTCCAAAAGAGATTGAGTTAGATACATCTTCCCATGAATATGAAATTAAACCAAGAGCAGACCTTAGGGGAGCAGACCTAAGGGAGGCAGACCTTAGGGGGGCAGATCTGAAGGAGGCAGACTTGAGGGGGGCAGACCTGAGAGTAGCAGACCTAAGGGAGGCAAACCTAAAGGGGGCAAACCTTAGGGGGGCAGACCTGAGAGTAGCAGACCTAAGGAAAGCAAGCCTGATAGATGCAGATTTGAGAGAGGCAAAACTGAGGGATGCAAATTTGAAGGGAGCAGGCTTGCTGAATGCAGATCTGAGAGAGGCAGACTTGCTGGACGCGGGCATGAATGAAGTAGACCTAGCATGGGCAAACCTAAAGGGAGCAAATCTGACGGGGGCAAGCCTAATAGGGGCAGATCTGTTAGAGGTAGACCTGACGGGGACAGACCTGACAGGTTCTAATCTGCGAGGAGTACGGAATTTATTTGTCGAACAGCTTTCCAAGGTAAAATCACTTTCTAAAGCTAAATTAGACAATGAAATTCTTACAAATATAGTGAATACAAAACATCCACTAGCTGCGAAAGTGAATCCTATAGATACTGTAGCAGCAAGTACAGCTTCAGTGAGAGGCAGGCTGTATGCTGGTACAGATCTTAACAATATAATAGGTTCAGATGATAATGATTTTATCGAAATGAACGCAACTAACTTTGATGGATTCGTTTTCGGAGAAAAGCTTAAAGTTTACGGTGGGTCTTTTATCAATGATAGAAATATAATGAAAGGTGGACTTGCGTACGAAACCCAAATTAAACAGATTGATTTTGAATCTGGTGCTTGGGGAGACAGTTATAACGCCATGGGCTTGTTTGGAGATAAGTATATTCCATTAAAGAAAAACACGCCAGACAAGTTAACCAAGCTGCTCCTTGACAACGGCGACAAGTATACCCTGAGAGTCGGCTCTGCGCTTGAACTGCCAAATGGTTATGAACTTACCGCAAAACAGATTGATGTAAGTGGTGACAAAGTATGGATGGAATTATCAAGAAACGGCGAATTCATAGATGATAGAGTAATCATTGCTGGTGACAAAACACGTGGAACATGGATATTCAATACCAATGTTGCAGATGAGATTGGTGTTGAAGTTATGAGGGTGCATGTAACCAATATATTCCAAGGTCAAGTAGACAGCCTTGTTGTAGTCGAAGGTCTCTGGCTCATTGACTACAAGGATGTTCTTGAGATTGAAATCGGCAACAAGTTTGGAAAACTTGAAGTCGAATCTATTGGTTCCAACGTTATCGTTATGAAGAACACATGTACCGTTACACTCAGCAAGGACAACACTGTAGACATTGCAGAAGGCATGAAGTTCAAAGTTGCTGACTCAAACAATCTTAAGTTCAATCTAATTAGAGATAAACACTAAATTTGTTCACTGATTTATTCAAACTGTTTATTTTTCATAGCTACTGCTAACTGAATACACGGCTGTATCTCATTGTGTTGTGGCTAGACCGAACTCCAATCTTACGATGAACACCAAGTTCGTTTAGTTCTTTTCTCAGTTTATCGGCATGTCTGTAACTATCAACGATAATAGGTTCCTGGTCCTGGGACTTTTTAGCAGACTTTTTGGATTTGATTATCCTTAGGTTCTTGGCACGTTCCCGGTATTGTCGGATGACTCCGGAATCTATGAACACCTCACCGAATATCTTCTTGAAGCCTATGTGGAATGCGCTGCAGAAGTCTATAAGGGGCTGTTTTGATGCTTCCCAGATGCTCCTTGTTTTGAAGAACACCTTTGTGCAGTGTTCCCTTACTGTGTCGAGATATCCTTCCGATTTCCAGTAATTGATGTAACGCCATAGGGAACGCTCGGGTATTTCGGTTCCTTCCTGGATATCCCGGAAATCTGCACAGCCTTCAGACTGCAGGGCTATGTATGCAAGGGCTTTGACTGCTCTCATGTTCTCTCCAAGGTCTATATGCTGGCTCTGGTGAGATTGGTTCTTATAGTCCCATTCTGGAAGATCATGACGATGATCGAAAACAGATTCTGCATTAAAGTAGTTGTCAGAAACGTACTCTAGGGGTTGGTTCAGGAAGCTGATAAGAGAATACAGGAGTTTATCCAGATCTCTTTTCAGGGAAAGGAATTCAGAGATAGAGGGGTTTAATTTTGTATTGGATTTGAGGAATACTTCTAGTTTGGGATGTCTTAGAGGATCCTCGGGTACACGGTCAAGGAAATTGGTGATACGGTATGATTTTACGCTGTGCTGCCATTCAGTTCTTAAATTGCATACTGAAAAATCGGGATTATCCAGCTTATACATATCGTATTTACCGGATTTGAGAGTTTTTACAAGCTTGGAGTCTCCGAGCATAGAGGACTCCTGCTCTATTGCCTGCAGCATGGCTACCATATCATGTTCGTGTCGCTCATGATATCGGACATGCCTGGCCATCTGGTAAATGGTGGACCTTGAACGATCAATCTTATCCTGGAAGCGTGAAGCTCCAAGGAAATCCATTATTTCAAAAATGATATCGAAGTGTTCGTCTAGGTCTATATATGAGGATTCGATATGGATCTGAGTCCCTACGGTTGGAAGATTGAGGACCTTACCATTTTTTGTCTTTGTACCTGCTCCAAAGAGAGGTTTAATTGAATAACTGCATTTTGATGCTCCTGTTTCATCCTTCCAGTGGAACATGTATTCAAATGCAAGTTTCTTGGTTTTTGGATTATAGAGGCCGCCTTGTTTTGAGAAGAACTTGAAGTTTCGGTGGCCTATCTTGATGTAGTGATTATACGGATCATCTACATTGTGGGAGAAGTAATTGACCACTGCAAAGTAGAAGTTCAGGTCTGTTATGTGCAAAAAACAGCCGAACTCATGGGTCACAGGTTCAGGGAATTTCATTCCTGGTCAATGGCCGGCCTGATTATACCATACGGTCCTGTATCATCATAGCCAAGCTCGAACCTGACACAGCCGGTGATGATGTTCCCGTTAAGGTCCCGGAGACCAAGGGCAAAGGCAAGCTCGGAAGGGATAGTGACATAGATGCCACTACCATTGTTGTCCTTCAATCGGTATTTTGCCTTAGCCATCAGACTACCTCCAGATAAGCAGACCAGTCCCTGGGATAGTATCTGGAGCAGTTCTTGTAACCCTTGAAACCGTTCCTTGTCTTTTCACGATGGATTCCCATCAGGCACTTAGGCCCGCCTGATCCATCGTGAATACAGGAAATGCAGGGATTATCAGAGCTTTTTCTTGCTCGCATTTTTATCCCTCCACTTTGTGCAGGATCTGAAGTGATGGCATGAAGATCTTCCTGCCTGAGGATGTCATGAATACTCCCGGACACTTGCAGGCAACAACCTCTTCTGGGCTTATATTCCGCTGTCCGAAGGGATTCAAAATAAGACGAGACATTAAGCAGACACCCCTGCAAGATATTTGATAGTTCTTGCTACACGCATATTCCAGTCAGAACCGGACTCTGCATCGTTGTCTATCAGTTCCTTGTTGTCCTGGTAGATGTGCAGAGCAATCTCACGGGATAGAGGATTGAGACTCATGCCTGTACCTCCGCGACAGATACTTCAGTCTGATCACATTTCCACAAAGGATGGTGCAATCTATTGCCGCGGAGATAGCTTTCGCTAATTGGTTGATATGCTGTGCTAAAAAAGTCTTTACTATACGTATTTGTTTGCATTTATTTAGCCTTCTTAGTCATTTTATCTGGTAGTCAGCCAGATGTAAATTCTTTTAGCAGAAACAATATATATAAGTTTCGCCAAATTCTAAATTGGGCTGTGGTTCCTAAGTCTAGTCAACTTAGATCGCCCTTTTGCAGGCGATTAGCCACCACAGCCCAAGAAACCTATTAGCCAACTGGTAAAAATAGGTAAAGTTAGTAAAGTGAAAGTATTAGACTGGCATAAAATTTAGGGATTTATCCCCGCTCCGGGCATCAAATCTTTCATTTTGAAGTTGATTTTATAGCATCTTGTTTTTTAGACACTTTTTCAAACTATATTCTTTTGTGGTATTTTGAAATCTTCTTATTTGCCAAAACAAAACATATATGAATAGTACAACCCTAAGATAGGGCATGAATTTTCAGATACTGGACGCCGATTATATCCGTGAGGATAAAGGACCCGTGATCCGCCTTTTCGGAAGGAATGAGGATGGGGAAAGTGTCTGCTGCTTTGTACCGGACTTTGAGCCTTATTTTTATGTCAATATCACTGGTGATCCGGAATCTGCCGGGGAATTACTGAAGGAACGTTTTCCCTCGGCGATCAAAAGAGTGGAGCTTGTCCGGAAGTTCGAGCCTGTGGGATATCAGGTCTCTAAAAAAACAATGTTAAAGATCATCACATTCGAACCGGGAAATGTTCCTGAAATACGTGATGACATCTCGAACATACCTGCTGTAAAAGAAATATATGAAACTGACATCCTTTTCAGGAATCGTTTCCTGATCGACCGGGAACTGCATGGTATGGGCTGGGTAAATGTCGAAGAATCATCCGAAATAAGCCACTCAGGCGGACAGACCCGATACTGTGATAAGGCGTTCACAGCTTCTTCTCTGGAAGAAATTGAAAAACTCTCCAATGCTCCGCTGAAACATCTGGCATTTGATATTGAATGCCTGCCTCTGGGTGGTTCCCTACCTGTACCTGAATCTTCTCCTATAATCATGATAAGTCTTTCCTTCAGTCCTGCTTTTGAAGAATTTGATACTAAAGTCCTGGTTGCCAAGGAAGTTGAAGGTGTTTCGGACAATGTAGAATGTTTCGAGAACGAAGTAGCCATGCTTGAGCGTTTTTTCGAGATCTTCCAGAACTATGATCCGGATATCGTTGAGGGATATAACGAAATTGATTTTGATATACCTTATATCGCTGACAGGGTGAATGTGCTCAATGACATGGGCCATAGGCTAAAGCCTGTTGTTGGCAGGGATGGCAGAATACTGAGTTACCGCAGGATAGGCAACCGTACAATGGTATCGATCCCGGGGCGTGTTGTCGTGGATGCCCTCCCGCTTATCAGGACTCAATACAGTCTCAAGCGCTATACGCTGAGAAATGTTGCAAAAGAATTGCTTGAGAGGGAAAAGCTGGACGTTGCTCCCGCTGAGATGGAAGAGTACTGGAATGACGACGGTGAAAAGATACTGCATTTCATTGATTATGCACAGCGTGACTCCGAGCTGGCCCTTGAGCTGTTCATGAAACTCAGGCTTCTGGATAAACACATCGCTATAGCGCAGGTAAGTGGTTCGCTCCTGCAGGAAGTGGTGGACGGGGGTCAGACCTCCATGGTTGAGAACCTGCTCCTGCGTGAGTACGGTAAAAGGGACCGTGTCATCTCTACAAAACCGTCCGATGATCTGGTGAGTTTCAGAAATCGCAGTAGTGAAGGTCTGAAAGGAGGCGAGGTGCTTGAGCCCAAGAAGGGCCTGCTTGAGAACATAGTCATACTTGACTACAAGTCTCTCTATCCCACCATAATGATGGCACACAACCTCTGCTATACCACTGTTGTGGATCAGGACCGTCCCGACAGCGAGACTATAAAGCCACCTTCCGGAGGAGAATTCGTTTCAACAGAAGTCTCGAAAGGTATAATGCCGTCTATTCTCGAGAATCTGCTGGACCGAAGGGTGGAAACCAAGAAACTCATGAAAAATGCGGTCAATGAGAGTGAATATCGTGTACTCGATGCTACTCAGCTTGCCCTGAAGATCCTTCTGAACAGTTTCTATGGTTATTCCGGATATACAAGGGCACGGCTTTACAGCCTTGCACTTGCAAATGCAGTTACCAGTTTCGGAAGAGAGAATATTCTCAATACCCGCTCAATTGTCAATGGTAGCATAAATAAGGTAATACTGCGTGACAGCAAAGTCTGTTTCACCGAAGAAGTTGATGCTATCAATGATGATGATCGCATAGTAGCGCTCTCTGTTGTGTACGGTGACACCGACAGTGTGTTTGTACAGTGCAGCTCTGATGATCCGATCTCCCTTGAAGATGCGGAACTTGTGGGCAACAGGATCGCAGGCACGGTCTCGGCTTCACTGCCGGATCCCATGGAACTTGAGTTCGAGTCGATTGCCCGCAGAGGTCTTTTCATAGCCAAGAAACGATATGCTATCTGGGTCTTTGAGAGGTCCGGTGATCAGTGGGAAGACTCCATAAAGGTCAAGGGAATGGAGACCGTCCGCCGGGACTGGTGTGGATTGACATCCAAGACCCTGAACAAAGTACTTGAACTGGTTCTTAAAGAAGGTGACTATGAAGCTGCAGTATTGCATGTGAGGGATGTAGTTGACGGAATCCGGAACATCGATGTTCAGAAGGATGAGGATATAATCGATGATCTTGTGATGACAAGGATGTTCTCAAAAAGTGCTTCCCGATATAAGAACAAACAGCCTCATCTTACGGTTGTCGAGAAGATCGAGGAAAGGACGGGTAACCCTCCTCCGGTTGGTGAACGTATACCTTTTGTCATAGTTGCAGGTAAAGATTTGTTCGTTAATCGCGCCGAAGATCCGGACTACGTTAGAGAGCACAACATACCCATTGATGTGGACTATTATGTCAAGAAGCAGTTGTTGCCTCCTGTGGAGCGCATACTTGGCGTATTTGGCGTGGATACTGCAAACCTTGACTATGATTCAAAACAAAAGGGTCTGTTCGATTTTTCTGACAAGCCAAAGGAATTGCCCATAAAAAGAATAAAAAGAGAAGAAAAGCCAGTTGATGACTCACAGGCAAGCAATGCCCAGAGTTCACTGTTTGACTTTTAGTTTTGTCTAATTAAGGTCTGCTCTTTCGCCGGATGCAATGTATACAACACTTTCACAGATATTGCAGGCATGGTCTCCTATCCTTTCAAGGTAGCGCAGGACAAATAGCAGGTATGAAGCATTGTTGATTATTAATTTATCCTCGCTCATCATCTCCATGAGCTGATTTTCAGATTCATAGAAGAGCTTGTCAACCTCATCATCCTTTGCGGCTGTTTTTCTTGCCAGGTCTTCATCCAGCGTTTCAAAGGCAATCATTGAATGCTGCAGCATTTGCTTACCCATTTCAGACATCTTAAGGATATTGGAGAAAGGTTTTGTATGTTCTTCTTCAATGCATTTTGTGACCTTGGCAATGTCCACTGCAAGATCACTCATTCTTTCAAGATCAAGTGATATCTTTAAGCAAGATGTTACCAACCTCATGTCTCCGGCAGTGGGGCTCTGGCGTGCAATTAGCTGACTGACACACTTTTCGATCTTCAGATCATATTCGTCAATCTCTCTGTCACCCTGAATTACCTGTTCTGCAAGCTCCATGTCAATGGAATTTAGGGAATACATGGAATCTTCCACAGACTTGTAGGACTTCTCCCCCATTTCAATAACATATCTTTTGAGTGTATCCAGATTTTCCTGATATCGTTGACGTGTCATTTTTTCACCCAAATCTTCCGGTGATGTAATCCTCGGTTTCTTTTTCCTTAGGACTCTCAAAGATCTGTTCGGTCTTTCCGAACTCTATCAGATCTCCCAGCAGGAAGAATGCCGTATAATCTGATATCCTGGCAGCCTGCTGCATATTGTGTGTTACTATAACTATAGTATAATTCTTTTTTAACTCTGATATAAGGTCTTCGATTTTACCTGTGGATATGGGGTCCAGTGCACTTGCAGGCTCATCAAGAAGAATCACCTCAGGTTTGACTGCGAGTGTCCTTGCTATGCATAATCTCTGTTGCTGGCCACCACTAAGGTCAAGGGCCGAGACCTTTAACCTGTCTGAGACCTCATTCCATAGGGCACCTGATTTGAGTGCATCCTCTACAACGCCGTCGAGATCTTTTTTCTTGGCGCCATGTATGCGGGGACCATATGCTATATTGTCGTATATGGACATAGGGAAGGGATTTGGCTTCTGGAATACCATTCCCACTCTTTTTCTCAGGTCTACTACATCCACATCCCTGGAGTATATGTCCTCTCCATTGATGTTCACATCGCCTTCTATCCTGCAGCTGGGAATAAGGTCGTTCATTCTGTTCAGGCATCTGAGAAACGTAGATTTTCCGCAACCAGAGGGTCCAATGAAAGCTGTGACACTGTTTTTTGGAATATCTATTGATATATCATGAAGGGCGTGGTTCTCGCCGTACCAGAGATTCAGGTCCCTGACCTCTATCTCTGTTCCGTTTGTGAAATTATCTGACATTTGATGTACCTCTAAGACACTGGAATTCTCTTTTTGACTAAATTATGATTGTGATTACCGTTTTATCTTCTTCTTGTAGTGGTTTCTGATAGTGACGGCCAGCAGGTTCACTCCAAGGACTATTAACAGCAGTACAAGTGCGGTTCCGTATTGAATGGGTCTTGTTTGTGAGATGTTGGTACCTGCGGTTGCAAGCACGAACAGGTGGTATGGCAATGCCATGAACTGTGAGAATACCGAATCCGGTAACCTTGGAAGGAAATAAGCTGCACCAGTAAGCAAAATTGGCGCAGTTTCTCCTGCTACTCTTCCTACACTGAGTATTGCACCTGTTACCATTCCGGGTATTGCTGCCGGGAGGACAACCTTGCGTATTGTCTGCCATTTGGTTACTCCCAGGGCGAGTGACGCTTCTCTGTATTCCTTTGGTACGGTAATGAGGGCTTCCTGGCTTGCTCTTATAATAACCGGCAGGATCAGCAATGCAAGAGTTAACGAGGCTGAAAGTATTGCTGGGCCGAAGCCAAAGTATTTTACGAACATCGCAAGTCCGAACAGTCCGAAAACCACCGATGGCGTTCCCGCAAGATTATTTATCGCGAGTTCTATGGTCCATGTGGTCCTTCCTGGCTTTGCGTATTCATTCAGGTAGATCGCTGCAAGAATACCCACAGGAAGTGCAACTGCCATGGATATCACTATCAGGTAGACAGTTCCGACAATAGCGGGATATATGCCTCCCTCTGTCATCCTGCTTCGTGGCATCTCTGTTATGAAGTCAATGCTAAGTGCACCGAGTCCGTTGTAGAGTACATAAGCCAGTATGGCAATGACGAAAAAGACAACCAGTGCAGCGGAGAGCCTAAGTATTGTAAATGCTATCTTTTCATTTGTTTTGGGATTGAATAACATCGCTATCACAGGTTGAATTTGTATCTCTTTTTTATGTTGCTGGCTACAACACTTATGATGAATGTGATTATGAACAGCACAGAACCAACAGCGAACAGTGCATGGAAGTGTTCACTTCCCTGAGGCACCTCTCCCATTTCAAGGGCTATGGTGGCTGTCATGGTCCTGACCGGATCGAACAGTCCCGAGGGGAATCCCGGTATCACCGCTGCATTTCCTGTTACCATCATGACTGTCATGGTCTCGCCGATGGCACGTCCTATGCCAAGCATTACCGCTGCTGATATTCCTGAGAGTGCAGCGGGTATTGTTACCTTGTAGATGGTCTGCCATTTAGTGGATCCAAGTGCCAGCGATCCTTCCTTGATGGCTCGCGGGACAGAACTGATTGCATCTTCCGATATTGATATTATGGTGGGCAATGCCATTATCCCCAGCATTATGGATCCTGTAAGTGCCGTTTGTCCCGTACGAAGGTCCAGAGCATCCTGTAACAATGGTACAAGTACTACCAGGCCAAAGAATCCGAAGACCACTGATGGGATACCTGCAAGAATCTCTGTGAAGGGCTTGAGTATGCCGGCAATGCGAGGGTCCGCAAGTTCGGAGATGTAGATTGCTGCGGCTATTCCAAGAGGAACTGAGAATAATATGGCTCCAATAGTTACAATTACGGAACCAAGGAACAAAGGTACCAGGCCGAACAATGGTGGGCTGGATGTGGGATACCATCTCTCACCTGTAAGGAAGTCTATAACTGACTCATCCTGGAAAAGAAGAATTCCGTCCCGGAATAAAAAAAGACAGAGAAGGAAAAGAGCTATTACCGCCACTGCTCCAGAAACGAAGAGCAGTGACTCGATCGCCTTTTCCTTTTTATTCCTTTTTATCATTTCTTTCCCTTTTAGGAGTTACTCAGGCTACAGGGAAATATCCTATTTCTGAGACAATTTCCTGTCCGGTCGGGCTCAGTACGAAGTCGATGAATTCTCCTTCAAGGCCTTCAGGCTCACCATTGGTGTAGTACTGCAGTGGTCTTGCAAGAGGATAGTCTCCACTGATTATGTTCTCAGGGTTAGCTTCTACGAATCCGTCTCCACCGTCAAGTGAGAGTGCCTTTGTGCTTTCATCAAGGTATGCAAATCCGATGTAGCCGATTGCACCCTCATTCTGGGAGACTTCCTGAACAATTGCACCGGTGGTTGGCTGGGTGATTGCGTCCTGGCGGTATTCCTCATCGAGAAGAACTTCTTCCTTGAAGTATCCGTATGTTCCTGAACTGCTGTCACGGCTCATTACTGCAATTTCCTGGTTATCTCCGCCAACTTCTTCCCAGTTGCTGATACTTCCGTCGTAGATTCCTTTAAGCTGTTCAAAGGTGAGTTCACTGACAGGATTATCAGGGTTGACTATGACTGCAATACCATCGATTGCAATTTGAGTTCTCACTGGATCAATTCCATTGGCCTGTGCATTTTCTATCTCTGAGTCTTTCATGAGCCTTGAGGCCATTGCGATCTCTACTTCACCGTCGATAAGTGCTGCAATACCTACTCCTGACCCTCCGCCAATGACGGTAACACTTGCTTCAGGGTTTTCCATCATGAAATCTTCAGCTTCTGCCTGGGTCAGTGGAAGTACGGTGTCAGAACCCTTTACTATTATACTTCCGGATGCTGAGTCTCCTGTAGTTGTTGCTCCGGCTTCTTCCTCTGTATCTTCTCCCTGGTCCACACAGCCAACACCGGCAAATGCAGACACTAGAATGAGTAATACAATAGAACAGATGGAGATGTTTCTTAAAAACTTCTTGTCCATTTTATTTCTTCTCCTTTTGGTTTTGTACTATATGATTGATTTTATGCCAGGTGAACCAACACGAAAAGACTACATAAAAATTATGTATGTACAATATATAATCCTATACACATCCAGATAGTAATCATATTCTATATAGCACCTATTGTGATTATATATTATTACTAGGTCGGTGTCAGGTAAAAATGAGATATGTACATCCTGTATCATAAAATGCATATACTCTGAAAAAGATACTTGCTGTCATGCCAGATATCCTGATTAAGAATACAAAAGTTTATGTGAATAATTATCTCCAGCCTGCCGAAGTTCTCATTGAGGACGGGAAGATCATTAAGATCGCAAGGCAGATAGATGCTCAAAGATTGAATGAGGTCATAGATGCAAAGGGCGCCCTGACGCTGCCTGCGGGAATTGACGCACATGTGCATTTCAGGGAACCTGGTCTTATAGAGAAGGAAGACTGGTACACAGGTTCCTGCTCTGCCGCAGCAGGTGGCGTTACGACAGTCATCGATCACCCAAATACCATTCCCCCGACAATCGATAAGAAGTCCTTCAGGGAGAAGGTCAAACTTGCAAACAGAAAATCAATAATCGATTTTGGGATATACGGAGGAGTTACCGGTAATATTGAAAAGCTTCCTGAACTCTGGGAACTTGGTGCTACAGCTTTTGGTGAGATCTTTATGGCCGAGTCCACAGGAGCACTCAATATCAGTGAAGAAACCCTTGATGAGGCACTGGCTGTTATCAAAGAGCTCGGTGCCATGGCCTGCATCCATGCCGAGGATGAGAAGATACGGCAGGAGTGTGAGGCTTACCTGAAAAATGATTTCACTCCCCAGTCACACTCCAGGGCGAGGCCAAATCTGTGTGAGGCTTTTGCTGCTGAGAAGGCTTTAAAGCTTGCAAAGAAGCATGGAACTCAGACTCATTTCTGTCATATCAGTGCATTTGAGACCGTGGGTCTTCTGCGTAAGGAGAAATACCTTCAGCAGAGTTCCGGCGCCCCCTGCAATGTCACCAGTGAGGTAACTCCTCACCATCTATTCCTGTCAACCAGGGACTGGGAGCGCCTTGGTTCATTCGGTAAAATGAACCCTCCATTGAGGGATCGCCGCAATCCTAAAATGCTTCTGAACGCCTTGAACGATGGTACTATAGATATAGTGGCAACAGACCATGCTCCGCATACGGAGGCTGAAAAAGACGTTGGCATAAAATCAGCACCATCAGGTGTTCCGGGTGTGGAGACATTCCTGCCTTTAATGCTTGTGGCAGTTAAGAGAAATCTTATCCCCATCGGACGGATGATCGATGTAACAAGCAAAAATCCCGCAAGGATATTCGGACTCAACCGCTATTCCAAGGGAATATTTGCCGAAGGTTATGATGCGGACCTGATCATTGTGGACCCCTCAAATATTACTACCATAAAAGGGGATAATCTCCACAGTAAGGCTGGCTGGACGCCTTATGAGGGAATGGATGGCATTTTCCCTGAACACACCCTTTCAAGGGGTGAAATCATCTGGGACGGTGAGGTCCTGGCATCACGTGGACATGGCAGCTTCCTGCCCGGAAAAGGACTGATCTCTGAAGAAGACTAAGTATGTACATAATAAATTGGGTATGTACATAAAACCATAACCTTTTAAATATATAAAACGATATTAATGTTCACGGTGGTGTGATGAAAACAAAATTCCCCATCCATACTACATTAAGTGCAGATGCGATCAAGGTCCTTGAACGATACGAAAAAGAACTTGGTGCGAAAAACGTCGTACTGGAAAAAGCTCTTCTTAATCTAGATACTACCCGATTTAAAGCAAAACTTGATACACAGAACATTGACAAACTGATAAAACGTATAAATACCGGTATACCCGGCCTGGATGACTTCCTTGAGGGAGGTATCCCAAAAGGCTTTGCGGTCATTGTTACCGGTCCCCCTGGTACTGGAAAGACTACCTTTTCAATGCAGTATCTCATGGAGGGGGTTAAAAATGGAGAGAGATGCATCTTTTTCTCATTCGAGGAAAGGGCGCAACAGCTCGTGCAACATTTCACCCGTTTCGGCTGGGATGTGGGCAAGTACATCGACGATGGCTATCTCGAGATATTCGGTATTTCCATGCTGACTTCGGAAGAAATGATAGAGATCATCGATTCACATAAACCCGAACGTGTGGTGTTTGATTCTCTGAACGTTCTTACGGCCCCGGCAGATTTCCGCACATCCACGGCATGGAGGAGTCTGCACAGGTTGCTCAAGAAGAACATGATCACTTCTCTTCTTGTTACTGAAAAGTCACATGGCATTGAAAGGAAAGAGTTCGATGATTTTGATTTCCTGGGTGATGGTGTGGTTTTCCTCGATTTCATTCAGACGAACGATATTGATACTACGCCCATGCCTGTTATGGCCGTGCAGAAGATGCGGGCAACCCGGGTTGACCATACGCCGCAACCTTTCAGGTTCACAAATTCCGGAATAGCCAAGTATCGCGCACTCAATATCCCTTCGCAGACATTGCAACAGAGGATTGAGAAAAGAAGGGCAGAAAGACTGGGTATTGAAAAATCAGCTGAAATGTGATAGAAGGCTTGCAAGAATGGCAGTGACATATATTGCTCTGAAGCTGCCTGCCCCTCCTATACTGATATAGGCACTACCACTGTTCTCTTTGTTAAAGGCAATGACTGATGCTATTGTTCCGATCAGTATGCCTCCTATTCCTGCAATGAAAGTCACGGATCCTGCATTCTGAGGTTCAATAAGCAGTGAGAATGGCACTGCTATGATGCCTATATATTGCGGGACAACTATTCCTACGCCGTTGATCATCTCTGACAGAAAACTGACTGCTACTATTATTATAAGCATCACTTCAAGGGCAGTGATGTTTGCTTCTGTCAGAAAAAGATAGGTGATCGCAAACAGGGGGATTATAAGTCCGCCAAAGTTCAGGGTTATGGTGGTATCAAAAACCCTTTCTTTGCCGATGTTCAGTTCCCTGACAACAGGGACTGAAAAAATATATTCGATAAAAGGAGCAAACCTAGTAAGCTGCTCTGTTTTTTTGGTCCTGGTCTTAAGGACCGGTATCTCTACAAAAGAGCCTGCAAGCATCAGTATAAGTATTGCCAGAAGCGGATAAGCAGATATGGTTCCGATGGAAAGTTCCTGATTGTAACAGAGGATGGTAATCGGTAGCAATATCAGGATAAAACCTGCATACATTTTGATATCGGATCTGTTGATATATCCTCGCATTTATCCACCGGTCTTATATCGACTTTAATACATTTAAATATTTTTGTTAAAATATAATACTAAATCAGTAATAGTCGAGCTGGGATTGCAGGAGTTCCTGTCTCTTTTTCTCAAGGAAACTGTAAACGGTTCCGTGCGGTGCACCGTCAACAAGCATCTCTATGGCCGTTCTGGCAATCTGGTTCTGCTCTGGGTTTCCGATGATACTGACAGTTTTGCCGTAAACCGATATCTTTACTCCTATCAGCCTTTCGGTAATCTCTCTTGTCTTACCGCCCTTGCCTATTATCCGGCCTTTGAGACGAAGCAGATCCTTCTGGGTACTTGCGATCTTTGAAAGGTCTATGACCTCAAGCATTATCAGGTCATCGTCAAGCATGGATATGGTCTTGTCAGGATTGAATCCTCGTGCGATGGCATTTACGACTTCTGCGGCCCGCAGGGCACCTACAGGGTCATCTCCCTGAATAATCTCCACCACTCCGCTCTCACTATCGATGTCAAGTTTTGCATCTGACTTGCTCTCGATCAATTCTTTAACGCTTCCCTTTGGGCCTATGATGGCACCTATTCTGTCTTTGGGAACTTTTACATGTGTCATAGTGAATCTACCGTTTCAGTAATTATGATAATTTATTGGTCTTTTGTTTTATTTCCTTCATGCTCGAGTAGATATCTTCAGCCTGCTCTTTGATACCGTATCGTTTAAAGAAGCGCAGTATGTTCTCTATGTCCCGCATCAGGAATTCCCTTGCTTTGGGATGCTCGAGCGTTACGGATTGACCCATATCGATAAAGATGGGTTCCATTGTACGTGGGTTCACTATTATATTATATTCGCTCAAATCTCCGTGTACGAGATTTGCTTTCACGTAAAGAAGTTCCACATATCTGATCACGGTGTCAAAAATAAGCTTTGCATCTTCCGGATCAAGATTAACGTCTTTTAACAGGGGGTAAGCTTTGCCTTCCTCTCCTAAAAACTCCATCATGAGCACGTTGCGCTCGGCATGGACGGGCTCCGGGACTCTAACTCCTGCTTCTTTTGCGCGCGTGAGGTTTCTGTGTTCTTTTTTTGTCCATGCGAAGATTATGTCCTTTTTTGCATGCCTCACGTTACGAAACCTGGGATCTCCAAGGATGTACTCTTCCATGGATCTGAAAGTACTGGATGAGATTCTGTATATCTTTACTGCAATGTCGCCGTCTTTGCCTTCTCCGAGAAAAACGTTGGCTTCTTTGCCAGTACTGATGGATCCTCCGATGGCATTGAGGATTCCCTTGTTAGATACGGTGTAAAGTATCTTCAGGGTTGCGTCATCAAATACATTCTCCTTTACCTTGAGAGTATTTGTGTCTTTGCGACGCATACGCATTTTATCGACTTTGGTGTCGATCCGTTGCACCCTTTTTGCAACTTCTTTTTTCATGGATCAACCTTTAAGGTAACCTTTGCGTTCCAGCCAGTTTGCCTGTGGACGGGTGTATTTCCAGATTACGTCCGCTTTTTCGTCCTGGAATTCCCACGGAACTGCAAGTACAATGTCACCTTCGCGTATCTATGTTTTCTTCTTCATTGAACCAGGGATCCTGCCCATTCTTACAACGCCGTCCATGCATCTGAGTCTTACACGGTTTGCCCCGAGCATGCTCTCGACTGTTGCAAGTACTTCGTTGTTCTCTTTGCGTGGGGTTCTTACTCTGGTTACTGCGGTTTCACCCGCGCTTCTGGTACTATGCTTCTTTCTCTGCAGTTATGATTCCTCATTTAGGTTTATCTTTCTCGGATTTGAATACTTATTGTATCATATGTTGTTAAATCTTGTGTACATGTGGCTGTTTTTCAGATGACTTTAATCTATTTCAAATTAATTAAATACGTGAGTTTTATATACTAGTGCACGTATCTAGGTATCCCTGCAAAGGTGGCTTTTGTAGGTGCTTCGTGCACTACTCTTGCTGAATTTTGCAGTTAGAAAGGCATTCCACAAGTCTTATATCGGATTAAATCTTACAGTTATAATCCGAGTGGAAATGTGGTTATTGCCACGAACATTCATAAATGCTAACAATCTTTGCCTGCGTTCTTCGGAATGCAAAGGTATATATACGATTGCAGCGTTAGAAAGTCTCCGCGCATCCGTGCGCGAAAATGACTCAAAAAAGAAGTCGGTCAAAGTCTTCGGCCTTGATGGTCGGAAGGTTTATATATGATCGCTGCCTTGTAGGAGTCCTCGCGCAATGCGCGAAAATCAATTACAATCACCGCCTTATAACAAGTGGAGGCAGGAGTTATTTCCTGTCTGACGTTGGATTTGGCAGTTCGGTTAATTCTGACCGGTAGTGCATAATACACTACATAAGGAATTAACCAAACTTATGTGCAGAAAGGAAAATTCTCTCAAATAGAATTTCTCCGATCGATTCCTTAAAATGACTTCCAAAATTTTGTGTGTGATCAACAATTCTGGTTGATCCTGCCAGAGGTTACTGCTATCAGTGTTCGATTAAGCCATGCGAGTCAAATGTTCTTCGTGAACATGGCGTACTGCTCAGTAACACGTGGATAACCTGCCCTAAGGTCCGGCATAACCCCGGGAAACTGGGGATAATACCGGATAAACCATAGATACTGGAATGTTCTGTGGTTAAAAGTTCCGGCGCCTTAGGATGGATCTGCGGCCTATCAGGTAGTAGTGGGTGTAAAGTACCTACTAGCCGACGACGGGTACGGGTTGTGAGAGCAAGAGCCCGGAGATGGATTCTGAGACATGAATCCAGGCCCTACGGGGCGCAGCAGGCGCGAAATCTTTACAATGCGGGAAACCGCGATAAGGGGACACTGAGTGCCAGCATATTATGCTGGCTGTCCACCTGTATAAATCACAGGTGTTAGCAAGGGCCGGGCAAGACCGGTGCCAGCCGCCGCGGTAACACCGGCGGCCCGAGTGGTAGCCACTATTATTGGGTCTAAAGGGTCCGTAGCCGGTTTGATCAGTCTTCCGGGAAATCTGACAGCTCAACTGTTAGGCTTCCGGGGGATACTGTCAGGCTTGGGACCGGGAGAGGTAAGAGGTACTACAGGGGTAGGAGTGAAATCTTGTAATCCCTGTGGGACCACCAGTGGCGAAGGCGTCTTACCAGAACGGGTCCGACGGTGAGGGACGAAAGCTGGGGGCACGAACCGGATTAGATACCCGGGTAGTCCCAGCCGTAAACGATGCTCGCTAGGTGTCTGGGATGGTGCGACCGTTTCAGGTGCCGCAGGGAAGCCGTGAAGCGAGCCACCTGGGAAGTACGGCCGCAAGGCTGAAACTTAAAGGAATTGGCGGGGGAGCACTACAACGGGTGGAGCCTGCGGTTTAATTGGACTCAACGCCGGAAAACTCACCTGGGGCGACAGCAATATGTAGGTCAGGCTGAAGGTCTTACCTGAATCGCTGAGAGGAGGTGCATGGCCGTCGTCAGTTCGTACTGTGAAGCATCCTGTTAAGTCAGGCAACGAGCGAGACCCGTGCCCACTGTTGCCAGCATATCCTTCGGGATGATGGGTACTCTGTGGGGACCGCTGGTGCTAAACCAGAGGAAGGTGCGGGCTACGGTAGGTCAGTATGCCCCGAATCTCCAGGGCTACACGCGGGCTACAATGACCGGGACAATGGGCTCCTACCCCGAAAGGGGTTGGTAATCTCATAAACCCGGCCGTAGTTCGGATCGAGGGCTGCAACTCGCCCTCGTGAAGCTGGAATCCGTAGTAATCGCGTTTCAATATAGCGCGGTGAATACGTCCCTGCTCCTTGCACACACCGCCCGTCAAACCACCCGAGTGAGGTATGGGTGAGGGCACGAACTTTGTGTCGTGTTCGAACCTAAATTTCGCAAGGGGGGTTAAGTCGTAACAAGGTAGCCGTAGGGGAATCTGCGGCTGGATCACCTCCTAAGCAGATCGGCACAAAGCCGATCACCACTTACCGGTCAGAAATCGATAAACTGCCAGATCCAATACACAAGCGGGACGCTCAAGGGCTTGTAGATCAGTTGGAAGATCGTCGCCTTTGCAAGGCGAAGGCCCTGGGTTCGAATCCCAGCAAGTCCATTTAATTATTAGTGCACCAGGCAAGTAATTTTGCCAGGGAAGGATGAAGTGTTCACATCCCCAATGTCGAACACAATGAGATCATTATAAGCATGCATATATCAGACGCTCACTGGATAAAGTGAGGTGGACTCTGGTAATTATGCCTTCAGGTGGATGGCTCGGCTCAAGTGCTGACGAGGGACGTGCCAAGCTGCGATATGCCCAGGGTAGGTGCATGGAACCGATGAACCTGGGATCTCCTAATGGGTCTTCCTGATGCGTTTTGCGCATCGATCAGCAATGATCGGGAACGCCCCGAACTGAAACATCTTAGTAGGGGCAGGAAAAGAAATCGAAGAGATGCCGCTAGTAATGGCGAATGAACACGGTATAGTTCAAACTGAATCCCGCCGGTAACGGACGGGAGATGTGGTGTTATAGGCTTTTTCTAAAGATCCCACTTGATCATAACCGAATTTCTCTGGAACGTGAAACCAAAGAGTGTGAAAGTCACGTAGGTATTGATCAAAGGATCTGGATTTTGTCCTGAGTAGCGTGGGTCGGAATTCCCGCGCGAATTTGGGAGGCACCAACTTCCAAAACTAAATACATCTTGAGACCGATAGCGAACTAGTAGGGTGACCGAAAACTGAAAAGTACCCCAAAAAGGGAGGTTAAAAGTGCCTGAAACCTGGAGGCGATGGAGCGATATGGCATGAAAGGATCTGTGATACGAAGGAAACAGTCGCGAGGCTGCTGTACGAGTATCATTGCCGATGTCATATCTTACGTTTTGAAGAACGGGCCAGGGAGTGTATTAGAATGGCGAAGGCTAACTTTTAAATTAGGAAGCCGAAGCGAAAGCAACATGCTCGCAACCCTTGTGGTGAGGAGCGACGTATACAAGTGCGTGGAGTCATTGTGATACGACCCGAAGCCGGGTGATCTAGGCGTGGGCAGGTTGAAGCGTGGCGAAAGCTACGTGGAGGACCGCAAGCGGTATTGATCTGCAAATCATTCGTGTGACCTGCGTCTTGGAGTGAAAGGCTAATCAAACCCGGCATCAGCTGGTTCCTTCCGAAACATGTCGTAGCATGACCTGACTGGAGATAGTCGGTGGAGTAGAGCACTGATTGGAGATCCTGGGGGAGAAATCCCTCACTCTCCTGCCAAACTCCAAAACCACCGTCGTCTTAGAAGGTCGGAGTCCGGGCTACTGGGGTAAGCTTGTAGTCCGTAAGGGAGACAACCCAGCCCGTGGTTAAGGTCCCAAAGTGTCGACTAAGTGTTAATACTAAAGGGTGTCCTAAGCCCTAGACAGCTGGAAGGTTAGCTTAGAAGCAGCTACCCTTTAAAGAGTGCGTAACAGCCCACCAGTCGAGGTTTAGGGCCCCGAAAATGGACGGGGCTCAAGTCGACCACCGATACCACGGAGCACCGTAAAGGTGATCTTGTAGGAAGGCGTTGCGCTCGGGCAGAAGCAGGGCTGTGAAGTCCTGTGGACCGTGCGGAAACGAAAATCCTGGTAATAGTAACAGCATAGATAGGTGAGAATCCTATCCGCCGAAGGGGCTAGGTTTCCTCGGCAATGATCGTCAGCCGAGGGTTAGTCGGTCCTAAGTTGTACCGTAATTCGAGTACATCAAAAGGGAAACAGGTTAATATTCCTGTACCATCTGGCAATAAACTGACGTTTTTGGGCAGGCCAAGCGGCGTTGTCGCGCCGTCTAAGCATCGAACTCTGTGGAGAGCCGTAATGGCGAGAAGCAGACGAATATGTTATGGCGAAAGTTGGCTGCACCCGGGAACCCGTGAAAAGGGAGTCAGATGTCCGTACCGAGAACTGACACAGGTGCCCCTAGCTGAAAAGGCTTAGGCGTGTCGGAATATTTTGGCTAAGGGAATTCGGCAAATTAGCTCCGTAACTTCGGGAGAAGGAGTGCCTGCTGTGTAGACAGCAGGTCGCAGTGACAAGAGAGCTCTAACTGTCTAATACCAACATAGGAGATCGCAAACCTGAAAAGGCTAGTACGATCTCTGAATCCTGCTCAGTGCAGGTACCTGAACACCCAGTACAATGGGACGAAGGGCCTGTAAACAGCGGGGGTAACTATGACCCTCTTAAGGTAGCGTAGTACCTTGTCGCTTAATTGGCGACTCGCATGAATGGATCAATGAGAGCTCTACTGTCCCTAGCCAGAGTCCGGTGAAGCTTACTTTCTAGTGCACAGTCTAGAGACCTCTAGGGGGAAGTGAAGACCCCGTAGAGCTTTACTGCAGCCTGTCGCTGGGTTGTGATCTCGGATGTACAGTGTAGGTAGGAGGCGTCGAAGTCGGTGCGCCAGCATCGATGGAGCCACCAATGGGACACTACCCTTCTGAGATTACGATTCTAACTCCGCGAGGAGGACCCCGATAGGTGGGCAGTTTGCCTGGGGCGGGACGCCCTTGAAAAGATATCAAGGGCGCACAATGGTTGACTCAAGTGGGTCGGAAACCTACTGAAGAGTGCAAGAGCATAAGTCAGCCTGACGTTATTCAGCATAGCAGTGGATGACGAGACGAAAGTCGGTTCTAGCGAACTTTTGTGTCCCGCTTGGTGCGGGCCAAAAATGACAGAAAAGTTACCTCGGGGATAATTGAGTTGTTGCCGGCAAGAGCACATATCGACCCGGCAGCTTGCTACTTCGATGTCGGTTCTTTCCATCCTGGCCGTGCAGCAGCGGCCAAGGGTGAGGTTGTTCGCCTATTAAAGGAGATCGTGAGCTGGGTTTAGACCGTCGTGAGACAGGTCGGTTACTATCTACTAGAGGTGTACGTGGTCTGAGGGTAAGCTACCTTTAGTACGAGAGGAACAGGGTAGCGGCGCCACTGGTGTATCGGTTGTCTGACAAGGCATAGCCGAGCAGCTACGCGCTAAGGAATAAGAGCTGAATGCATCTAAGCTCGAAATCTGACCTGAAAAGAGACTGCATTAAGGGTTCCGATAGAAGATCGGTTTGATAGGGTCGGGATGTAAGCACCAAGGCAACGAGGTGTTCAGTCCGCGGCTACTAACCATCCGTGCCTATCTACCTTACTTTGTCCAGGCGAAAT
Organism: Methanolobus zinderi; assembly: GCF_013388255.1. NCBI lineage: Archaea > Methanobacteriati > Methanobacteriota > Methanomicrobia > Methanosarcinales > Methanosarcinaceae > Methanolobus > Methanolobus zinderi. The sequence goes on along the minus strand of NZ_CP058215.1, from coordinate 2,634,586 downwards.
CTGATATGTGTATGTGATTATCTTGATCTAAAAGGTAAAGTATTTAAGATACTGGCTACAATGAATTATCGCTCTTTGCGCCAAGGTGGCGGAGCGGCTACGCAATCGCCTGCAGAGCGATTTCATTCCGGTTCGAATCCGGACCTTGGCTTTACCTTCATCATATGTAAGTGAGTCTGGCGGCCATAGCGGCAGGGCAACTCCTGTACCCATCCCGAACACAGAAGATAAGCCTGCCAGCGTTTCGTACTGTACTGAAGTACGAGAGTCTTTGGGAACTACGAATCGCTGCTGGCTCACTTACATTTACTCTAACTTAAACCTACTTTTTCTACTGACTTTTACAATGCTGAGATTAATCTCTGTTATTTACATTGCTTTTTACAAGTTGTCAATCGTTCTTAGCGGAAGCTGTGAGAGTTTTATATGATTTTATCCATTCAAACGTTGTCTGTTCTCGTTAAAAGCGGATTGGCAAAAAAATATCTCTGCATTTGTATTTTACCAGTAATATACACAAAAGCATCTATATACCATCAAAAACGTTCAGTATTTGTTTCTCTCTCGTTCGAAAGTAATGGGGTCAATTGACCCTTGTTACTTTTTTGAGTTTTCTGCATTACTACGTACTTATTACTTACAATATCTCCAGCCATCCCTTTATCATTATCACCAGGATAATAACCGGCAGTACAAAGTTCAGATAGGGTTTTATCCAGAGAGGAAATTTAATTCCTTTTCCTTCATCCACCTCCTCTATGAAATTATCCCATCCCCAACCGAATCTGTAGGTGCAGAAAAGGACAAAGGAGAGTGCACCTATCGGGAGGATAAGATTACTGAAAACAAAGTCCTCAAGATCGATGATGCCGGTTCCGTTTCCAAGAGGTTGTATCCATTTCAGTAATGTAAAACCCAGTGTGCAGGGTAGGGAAAGTATGAAAATACCTGTTGCATTGATCAACGCAGCCTTTTTTCTTCCCCATCCTCTCTCATCCATGGTAAATGCCATGATGTTCTCAAAAACGGCTATCAGTGTCGTCATTGCCGCAAATGACAGGAATACAAAGAAGAAAGTTCCCCATATCTGCCCGCCTGTCATCTGGTTGAATATATTGGGCAGGGTCACAAATATCAGTCCCGGCCCGGAATCCGCAGCAATACCAAAGGCAAAGGCTGCAGGGAATATTACAAGTCCTGTGAGCAGTGCAATTGTCGTATCAAGTGCAACAACATTGATGGATTCACCTGTAAGGCGGCGCTCTTTACCGATGTAGCTTCCGAAGATCGCCATTCCTCCCGCTCCTATGCTGAGTGTGAAAAAAGCCTGTCCCATTGCTGCATTTACAGCTTCCCAGCTCAGTCTTGAAAAATCCGGAAGCAGGTAAAAAGTGATACCCTCTGCTGCTCCGGGCAGCGTCACAGCTCTGACTATAAGTGCAAGCAGGATTACAAACAGACCTGCCATCAGGGATTTACTGGCCTTCTCCACTCCCTTCTGCAGTCCGAGGGAACATACCCAGAATCCGAGGAGCACAGCCAGTGTCATCCAGAATACAAGAGCTTCCGTGTTTCCCAGAAAGCTGCTAAAGAAGGTACCTACTTCTTCAGGTCCCATTCCGTTGAATCTGCCGCTGAGTGAAAAATAAACATACGCAAGTCCCCATCCGGCCACAGTAGTGTAGAACATTGCCAGAAGGAAATTTCCCATCATGGCAAAATAACCAAGTCTGTGCCATTTGCTTCCATCAGGTTCCAGATTCCTCATGGAACCTGCGATATTAAGTCTCCCGCCCCTTCCGATGGAATACTCCATTATAAGTATTGGCAGGCCAAGCAAAAGTAAAAACATCAGATAGACTGTGACAAAGGCGGCACCACCATATTTCCCCGTAATAAAAGGGAATCTCCAGACATTCCCAAGACCGATGGCACATCCTGCTGATATAAGCAGAAATCCGATTCTGCTTGCCAGCTGTTCTCTTTTATCAGGCATCGTTTTTCTCCGTGAGAGGATAATAATACGGTACAATAAATATATTTACTCTGAGTGGCGGTTATTATTTTAAGTTTTTGAGCAGCCGATAGAACCAATAAATAATAGGATTATGTAACTCTAATATCCATAATAAATATCTACTGTGGGGAAATCACATGAAAGAATATGATCTAATCGTTATTGGTACGGGTTCCGGTATGAACTATGTCTATCCTATGATGGATGCGAACCCGGAACTTAAAGTTGCTGTCGTGGATAAGGACGAACCCGGAGGGATATGTCTCACCCGCGGATGCATACCTTCAAAGATACTCCTTTACCCGGCAGAACTTGTGAGAGATATAAAAAAAGCAAAGAATTTCGGTATACGGGCCAGTATCGAAGACATCGATTTCAGGGCTGTCATGGGCAGGATGAGAAACTCCATATCTGAGGACATAGAAAACGTAAAGAAAGGCTATTCCTACAGTGAAAGGATCGATTACTACAGGGATATTGCCAGTTTCACAGCTCCCTATACACTCAGGGTCGGAGACGAAGAGATCAGCGCAGAGATGATATTTCTGTGCACCGGCTCAAAACCCATGATCCCGCCCATTAAGGGACTTGATGATACCGGTTATCTGACAAGTGACACTGTTCTTGAACTTGAGGCACTTCCTGAAAGTCTGGCTATCATCGGTGGAGGCTACATCGCGGCAGAATACGGACATTTTTTCTCTGCAATGGGATCAAAGGTCACGGTCCTCGGAAGAAATCCTTTCTTCATTCCAGGTGAAGAACCGGAAGTCTCGACGCTTGCAAAGAAGATGATGTCGGGTTACATGGATATCATCACAAACTGTGAGGTTCTTGAGGTCAGCTCATCTCCAGAAGGTAAAAAAGTGATCTGCAAAGACCGTGAGACCGATGAGGAGATAATAGTAGTTGCAAGTGAGATACTTGTTGCCACAGGAAGGTCTCCGAATACTGATATCCTGAATCCTGAAAAGGGTGGAATAGAAGTAGATGACAGAGGCTGGATAAAGGTAAATGAACACCTGGAAACTTCGGCAAAGAATGTCTGGGCTTTCGGGGATGCAAATGGGATGTACCTTTTCAAACATGTAGCTAACCATGAATCCACTGTAGTCTATTATAACGCAGTTCTTGGCAAGAAAAAGAGTGTGGATTATCATGCGGTACCCCACGCGGTTTTCTCATATCCTGAAATCGCTGCAGTGGGAATGAATGAGTTCAGGGCCATAGAGGAATACGGAGAAGAGAATATCATAATAGGTTTCTATCGGTTTGAGGAAACCGGAAAAGGTCATGCAATGGACCTTAAGGATGAATTTGTGAAAATAATCATGGAAGCAGAGAATGAAAAAATTCTCGGTGCTCATATAATAGGGCCACATGCTTCAGTACTCATCCATGAGATCACTCCTGTGATATACACTTCCGAACAGAGTGCCCACCCGATAATGCATGCTATGGATATACATCCTTCTCTGAGTGAAGTGATCAAGAGGGCATTTTATTCAAGGATGCATGTAGGCGACTATCACATGATCATGAAGGGTCTGGGTCTTGAGGAGTAAATAGTAATATGCAGCCCATAAGTAAATTGGGTTATTCGTCAGCTTTTAAGGCCTGTTCCTTCATGCAGGTCAGATAGATCAATATTAAATTTGCTGAATATCTCTGCTTGATGGGATATCACTAAAAAAGAAAAGGGAATATAATCCCTTTGATTTTGGCTTTAAGCGTTGTTGATGATCTCGATTGCTTCATGTGGGATGTAGAAATCATCATCTGCGCTGAGTGTTCCATCTCCATCGGCCATCGGGACAGCCACAACGATACCTTCAAGATCGTACTCAGTGCCATCAATTCTCAGGATGTCCTTGCTTATTGGAAGTTCAGCTTCACCGTTGATCACAAGGACCGGGTTTGCAGGGTCGGTTGTATCAAGTGACCACATTCCAGGGAATGCTTCATCAACTTCCACAAAGAGCTCCTCATTTACATCAGCAAGATCGAAGCCGAATGCATCAGCTACACATGTTGCAAGTTCGGTATTGTCAAGGAGTCCGGTTGGCTTGTCGGGACCATACGCCCAGAGAGGTACATCTCCACCAGCATGTCCGCCTGTTGTCCATCCTATCTCTACAGTGCCTTCTTCTCCCTCAATTGGATTAACAAGTTCTTCCACTGTCAGATCTGTGTAAGATGTATCATAGTTTCCTATTGTCATACCACCGGTGTTGTGATCAGGGAAGACTATTACCAGTGTGTGTCCGTCCTGTTCGGCAAAGTCAACAGCAACCTCAACAGCTTCATCAAATGCAAGGAAGTCTGTTACCATGTGTTCAGGGTCGTTTGCGTGTCCTGCCCAGTCAACCTGACTGCCTTCCACCATAAGGAAGAATCCGTCCTTATCCTGAGATAGCAGCTCGATCGCTTTATCAGTCATCTCTGAAATTGAAGGCTCTTCTGTACCCTCGCGGTCGATATCGTAATGCATGTGTCCGCTTGAAAACATTCCCCAGGCCTGGCCTGATTTCAGGGATTCCATTTCATCTGCTGTAGTAACAAACTGGTATCCTTCGTCCAGGAGAACTTCTTTGAGGTTCTCACCATCGTTACGACTGTTACTCAGATAATTCTCTCCGCCTGCAAATACGACATCGATATCCTGGTAGACTATGTGTTCCATTATTTCGCTGTCCATTCCTCTGTCATGTATGTGTACTGCATAAGCTGCAGGTGTTGCATGGGTAACACTGGAAGTTGCAATAAGGCCAGTTGCTTTTCCTTCAAGTTTTGCACCTTCGAGTACTGATGCCACTGGTGCATAAGGCTCGGTCATGTCTTCTGCTTCATATATTGAAAGCAGATCATCGGTCCTTGGTCCTACTCCAAGGAATCTGGCTGTGGTCTTCTCACCTGTTGCAAAGGCTGTTGCAGCAGCAGCAGAACCGGTGATGACCGAGTTTGCCATGTTTGTGGAAACCATTCCTGTGAACATACTGTCAAGCTGCAGTTCCTCTCCACTGTACCAGCGTGCAAGGGTCTGAATATCCTGGTCACATCCGTCTGGTACCATGACAATTACATTCTTTATCTTTGAGTTATCCTTTTGCTTCGTAAGTCCTTTTGCATGCTCTGGAAAATCAATATCATTTTTGTTTTCTCTATCAAATTGTTTTCCAGATACTGCGGAAGCCATGCTTCCGAGCAGAATTAACCCTACGATTGCGAGGGTTACCATAAAATTAATCTTTTGTCTTTCCATATTTGACCAACCTTGGATTGCGAATGAATCCAGCATGGGACTTTACCGGAAAGAACATGAACTTTGTACCAATATTTTGTTGAGTGGTAAATAGCTCTTTTTAGAAACAATGAGCTCTATATGAGATTGTAATTATTATTTCTCTATAGTGTTCTATAACACTGACAATATTCTATATTTTCAAAATTTCAGGCCAGGAATACAGCTTCCTACTGTTTCCTGATATTGCTGTAGTACATACATTCGTCCGGTGAGAAAAGAGGCATTTCCACAGATTCCTTAGTAGACTGTACCGGTGCTCCACGGATAAGCACTGCAGGAATACTTTCCCCGGCTTCTCCCATAAGAATCTGTGCGGCAGAAACAAGATTATCGGCAACAGCTTTTCGGGTGATCTTCATCTCCTTTCCGAAAAGATCCACCGAACCCCTGACATCCTCTACAGGTACTATACCGGAGCTTCCCAGGGCAATGCCCACACACCCGAGTCTGAGGGGTTGTGTGCGGCTGTCACCCACTATCACTCCTATATGGCAATTGCAATGACTCTCTATGTCACTGCGGATCCGTTCGGCACTGGCCTGCGGGTCTTCGGGAAGCAGTACCACATATCCTTCAGGGGCGTTAGAACTGTCAATGCCCGCATTAGGTGAGAGAGTACCGTCCGTGATGGTCAGTGCGGCACCGGGAACTCCACCGAATATTTCGTCACATTCCTGCAGTATAAGCTCCATTTCCCGTGGGTCCAGACGGTATTGAAGTGCGAGTTCTTTTGCTTTTCCGGATGGCTCCACATCCCCAAGAAATACCAGACGATTCTCGGCGGTTGCAAGTGGTGATTCTGCAATGATGAGGATATCATTGTCCTGAAAAGTGATCCCTGAATTTTCGACAGAACTTATAAGTATCTCTGCAATATTGTCTCCCGGTCTGATGAGCGGAGTCCTTATTCCGAATATCTGCAACGAGGAATGATCTGTCTGCATTCAGTTATCTCCGGAAAGATAGTTTTTCATGATCTTAATTGCACAGTAATCTCCACACATGGAACATGGCCCCTCATCAGGGCACATCTGAGTCGGTCTGTCCGGATCAATAGCAAGCTCTGCCTGTGCTTTCCAGTCAAATTCAGCTCTTTTTCTTGCAAGCATGAGGTCATTATCACTCAAGCCGTATTTTATGGAATCTCCTATATGGGCTGCTATTCTGAATGCGATAAGCCCTTCTCTGACCTGTTGCGGGCTTGGCAACGAGAGATGTTCTGCGGGTGTTATGTAGCAAAGGTAATCTGCACCTGCTCCGCTTGCCATGCTCGCTCCCACCGCACCTGCGATATGATCGTACCCTACCGCAATATCCGTTGGCAGAGGACCGGCTACAAATAATGGAAAGTCTGCTTTTTCCTTATATAATTTCACGGATTCCGGTATCTCTGATGCCTGAATATGGCCGCCCATGCCGTTGATGATCACCTGTACGCCTATATCATTTGCTCTTTTAGCAAGTGTGGCGTTCCTTTCGATTTCCATCAACTGCGCACCGTCCTTCAAGTCATGAACACACCCGCTTCTCATGGTATTTCCCAGGGAGAGCACGACATCGTTCTTCCTGAGTATCTGCATGATCTCGTCAAAATGCTCGATGAAAGGATTCTCACAATCATTAAGAAGCATAAAGCTGCTGGTAAAGGATCCTCCCTTGGATACCATTCCCATGACCCTTCCGGAACCTTTGAGTTGCTCCAGCATCTTCCTTTCGACACAGTGCAGAAGTACCGAACTTACACCCTCATAAATGTGTTTTTTCAGATATGAAAGAATGTCATCAAAGCTGACATTATCCATTCCGCATTCGACTATTGTCTGGTATATTGGTACTGTTGTAACAGGGAGTTGAGTATTTTCAAGTACCAGCTTTCTGATGGCGGATATGTCTCCTCCCATTGAGAGGTCGGTGATGGTGGCAGCACCGTATTTCTGTGCGATCTTAACTTTCTCTATCTCGGAACCCGGATCAATTGAAGCTGAAGACGTCCCCATGTTGACATTGATCTTGGTACCTGCACCCTTTCCGATCGCAACGGGAGGACAACCTTTTCGTGTCATAATCACGAGGCTGCCGTTTGCAACCCTTTCCAGAACAAGTTCTTCTTCAATATTCTCTGTCCTTGCAACTTCAAGCATCTCGGCTGTGAGGGTGCCATCCTTTGCGTGGTCTATTTGCGTTTTAGTCATCAAATGTTCTTCCTGATTCCGGCCATTTCAAGTATCCGGGGGGTTCTATCATGTTTTCCTATAGGCATGATGTGGATTCCCCTGCAGAGTTTTTTGAGCTCACGCGCTGTTTCCGCACATATGGCCAGACCTTCGTCAACTGGTCTCTCTGCATTTTCAATCCTTTGTATTATTTCTTCAGGAACATTAATTCCCGGCACGTTCTGATTCATAAATCGTGCCATTCTCGCGGATTTGAGAGGGATCAATCCGGCAATGACGGGAGCTTCGATATCTTCTGTCATCTCCATGAACATCTCGAACTGGCCGGTGTCATAAACAGCCTGAGTCTGAATGAAATCAAGTCCCGATTTTGCCTTTTTCCGCAGCTTCATCATCTGCATAAGTTTTGAAGGATTCGTATTTGTAACCGCACCCACCGTGAATTCAGGGGGATTATCTATAACATTGCCCGCAAGGTCATATCCTTCCCTCATCCTGCGGACAATATCAAGAAGCTGAACGGAATCCATATCATATACCGGCCTTGAACCGGGATGGTCGCCTTTGGTGGTGTGATCCCCGGTCATCACACAGATGTTCCTGATACCCATTGCATAGGCTCCCAGCAGCTCCGATTGCAGTGCAAGCCTGTTGCGGTCCCTGCATGTGAGCTGCATGATAACCTCGTGTCCCGCATCCTGCAGTGCCCTGCTGACTGCCAGCGGACTCATTCTCATGACCGCACGCTGGTTATCCGTGACATTGAGAGCATCTACCTGATCCCGTATAAGCTCTGCATCCGCAAGGGCTTCGCTGAGATCTGTTCCTTTCGGGGGGCTGATCTCTGCCGTAATAAGAAAATGATCGGATTCAAGTTTATCTTTGAAGGTCAGGGACATCGAGGAGGTTATATGCAGGTCGGGCTTTTAAAATCATCGCAGCAGGTGGTCAAGTCTTTCCCGAATCAGGCAGACCCTGACCTATTGCAATCATGGACTGTTTCAGACTATCATCATGAATCTTGACGTCAAATCAGTGATGAAATGAAATTAGCAATCAGAAACATGAAGAATGCAATCAATATCCAAACAAATATATTTAATCTACAGCTCTTTCTATCCGCTATTGCTTTTAAGCTGAGCATCAGTATCAAGAATATGGCAATAAATACGTAAATATTTGTCAGATTGTAAGCGTAGAAATAATCCATGTCCTAAATCTCCATTCTATTTTTATTGCCAAGTACAAACGTGCTATTCATGATGGCTTCTCCTGCATTCCAGTATCAGCAATCATTCTGAAATCTTCCGCATCATGACTATAGAATCTGAATTTGCCCTTCTTGGCAATGACTTCAATAAAAGAAGAATATCTAAGCCTTTTTTCAGCATTTAAAGATAGGATTAGTAAAAAAATGGGTACAATAGAATTGGACAGGACTGAAAAAACCATTGCTTCAACTGGTCTCCCATCTATGAGGTCTTTATTGATATTATTATATGCATGGAAAGATACGTAGATTAAAGCTGCAAGCATAAATATAGTCTTTAACTCAACAAATCACACTTTTTATTTGTGCATTAAAAGTTTCCATCCATTTTTTTGCAAACGATAATGAGCTCTCTACCCTCATAAATTCCATTTTGATAATATTCCTCAAATGTTCTTTTGATCTGACAAATTTGACTGATACTTCTCTTTTGATTGTTTTCCAGACAAATTCTACTGGATTTAGATCTGGTGAATAAGGTGGTAGAAACACAAGTGTTATTTTTAAATCTCTCGCTTTACTTATCGTTTTCTTTGCATGATGCGATCTTGCATTATCGAGAACAAGAATTATTCTTTTCCCTGGGTTTTGCTCTACAATTTTTTCCAAGAATTTGCACACATCTTCTGTTTTTGAGCTTTCCATAAAATCAATGATACTGTTCCCGTTGATAGAATAAAATGCAAATGCATTTGCTTTAATGTAATCCATATTTTTTATTATCAACGGTTTTTTAAATGACCATAACCTTTGAGTGTTTGCTTTTGTTTGTGGGGAAGATTCATCCAGGAAACCTACGATATACTGCTCGTCTTGACCAATATCTTTTGGAATTGCTTCGCTTAGTTTTTTTTAAGATCTCTTCAGCGTTTTTAGGTTTTCTGTAGTCAAGAGGATATGGTTTTGAGTGATACATGTTAAAATTGTGGAGTATAACTCCTACTTGTTTCTCTGAATATTCTACGCCGTATTTTTCCTTTATTAACTCCCAGACTTCTCTTGTGGTCCAGTAATCCTTATTTTCTAACAAAGTTCTTAATTCCTTTTTTTGTTCATCAGTAAGTTTGGATTTCCTACCTCCACCAAAATTTGGTATTAAGGCGGCATAGCCGCCTTTATTCCAACTTTCTTGCCAGCAATATCCTGTTTTCTTAGTCACTCCGACTTTAGTAGAAGCTTCTTCTACAGAATCACCTAAATATCTAAATTTAACAAAATAGAGCCTTTTCAACACTCTTGAATTACTTTCATACTTGATCAGATCGTTAACCTCGTCGAGAGTTACCTTTCGGTCAATCAGAATTTGTTCTTTCCCCGCCATAAAATAAGATAGGAATTAATACGTGTAGTAAGTTGCGTTGAACACTATAAATAGAACAAAATGCGGTATATGGCACTAATATTGTTTTTTAGCTTTACCAGTTCAATGTCTTTCTTTTTTACTTCAATGGGACTGAAAAAATATCTCTGGATTACAATCCTGTCCTTGTTTACTTCTACAGTAGTGATATCCTGCAATATAAGCGCTCCGAAGCAAAAAAACCAATCTGAAAAAAACAGTATGTCAAAAACAGGTGACTGGATTCCCGGCAAAAACATTAGAAATAGTGAAATAAAAAAAGCAATAGTAATTATCAGGACATTACTGAAATCACCAATTATGTCCACATTCATTCTTTTTTTTATATACTCTGTCGGTGACATGTCATCAATGCTCCTGAGCTTCTATTCTCTTTTTTAATGTTGCAGTTTCCTGTGAATAAAATATGAATCTGGATTTATCCGTATCAACTCTCAGTAAGGTAGAATATGGGAGTTTAATCCAAATTCCATATAAAATAACCATCAATAAGAATACTAACCAGAATTCATACAGAATTACAAGTATTCCCTGTGTTAGTGTTTCTCCCTGTATTGCATACAGGACATCCTGGAGTCTGTGGTAAGCAACATATACTGTTAGAAGCAGGAGAATTATGAATATTAAGTAGCGAAAGATCGGATTTGTGTTCTTTTTGATCTGGATATCTTTTATTCTTCTCTTGTCAATTATTATTGGAGCAAAAAAAGGTCTGTGAATAATTGCCATTTGGGTTGTGATCTCTACAACAGTATTATCTTTTAGCAGAAGCAGAATAAAGCTCAGGTATAAGCTAAAATATATAAGTATTTTACATTCAGGTGTTTGGCCACACAGGAAATACAGGATAATTATTACCAGTACTACAGGTATAAGAACTTTCAATATGGTGGTGTCAAAAAAGATATCCACATGCATTTTCTGTTTAATATCAGTTTCAGCATTCATATTGTCTGTTCTCTGTTTTGTTGAATCTGCAGGACATAATTAATTTATTTAGTAAATACTAAAATTTGCTTAAGATATTAAATGATTATGGCCAAAAGTTCCAATTGAAAAGATAATCTACTTTTTGTTTTGCCTTTCTCCAATCATCCCTTCTCCTATTACTATAAAACCGATTCCAATTAGAGTTCCAACAAATATCCCGTTTATCAGGTCATCATACAGGTATCCTAATAATGTACTGACAATAAGGATTGTAAGGAAATGCAAAAATCGTTCTCTGACCGGGACTTTTTTCATGTTCACTCTCTCTTTGGTTTGATTTGATTTTTTGTTTTCAGTTGGAAAAGTGGCCATAATCTATTAATCTAAGTTTTTTTATTTAATATATAAACAATTCTCTGAACATCGGAATAACTATATGAAGTCATTCAATGAAATCCGTTTTGTCACTATGATAATCTCATAAAATGGTGGAGCCAAATATCAATTGAAAATTAATATCTCCCTGTTACTGAAAATATCGTGTATCATGCTTCTCATCTCAACAGCTTGCTTTACTGGAAGTGCCGGATATACTATTATTCCCTCTTCAGAACGTCCTGACGACATCCCGGAAGAATTGATTGATAGCAGCGGAGCTGATGGGACGCATACTTTTTGGGATTTACCTCTTTACTTTAAACTGATATCGATATTTTGTTTCCTTTCGTTTTCATCCTTTGGATTTTTCAAGTTCTTTCCGTTCCTTCTTGGAAAGATCGGATTCAGGAGGGGAGAGAAAAACAGGAAACGCATCCTCTCCTATATTTCTAACCATCCGGGGTGTTCTGAAGGCGATATATTAAAAGATCTTCGTATGAAAAGAGGAACCTTCAGGTATCATGCAGATAAACTCAAAATGGCCAACATGCTGTCATCTGCCTGATTTGGCAGGCTGACGGGTTATTTTCGCAAAGGACTCTGTACTGAAGACGAAATTATTTCACTAAACCCTTATCCGGAAAACAACACAACAACGGATGTATTTGAAGCCATTCTCAAGGAGCCGGGCATTACAAATAAGGATTTGTCCTTAAAGCTGGGTGTGGACAAAAGCACTATAAGCTGGCATGTCAGCAAACTCACGGATGAAAATTTTATCTGTTTCGAAAAAAGTGGCAGGTTCAAAAGATATTATCCGAATACAAATCCCAGAATAAGCCCTGACCAGCTAACCTGAAAATAAATTACCCTGTGACCTCTTCGCAAGTCCACACTTTTTCCAGCAAATCAAGTCTGCCTATCTTCTCAAGCCTGCTGTAGATCAGTTCCCATACACAGTCCTTTTCAGGGTCAACCTCGCATTTTCCCTCGATGGAACCGCCGCAGGGGCCATTAAGTAATTGCTTTGGACACTGGCCTTTAGGGCAGATGCCGCCAAAATAATACACCTTACAATCTCCGCACATGGCACAGAGTTCAGGGATAATTTCTCCCTGTGAGCGCCCTCCGAGGGATTCCGTGTTATTGGACGGATAAACAGCTAGCTCCACGATCTGGGATACAATGGAAACTCCACTTCCGCATGCCATGACAAGGACGGTTTTTGCATCCTTTATGGCAGGGTTTTTTTCCATAAGTGAATCAAAGGAAGCAACACTGCATGCAGCGCTGGGTATGCACCATCCCACCACATGTTTTCCCGCCTCTTCAAGGCGCTGGCGCATGTTCAGGACTTCAGGTTCCCCTCCTACATGCAGCTTAGCAGCACATGCACTGCATCCGATAATGAATATATCGTCTTCATCCTTTAACAGTTCAAGGACCTCTTCAAAGGGTTTTGCAGATGAGATTATCATAATTCTCTCCGGTAACGATGCTCCACATCCATATCATGCTCAAGGGCCTCTGCTATCATCTCAGCAATAAGCGGTAGATTACGTGCCTGGTACGAGAGTTTTGGTATCAGTTTCTCGAATTGCAGAAGTGTACCTATTATCAGGATATCTGTCTTTTCGGTCTCATGGGAAACTGCATTGCGTTCAAGGGCTGCATCTCCTCCACGGGCCAGGATTTCCTGCTTGATTATCAGTGCCTCGGTGGTAGTGATGTTGTTTACGCGCATGACCTTGCTCACGGTCTTGTTCTTCATGACCTTTGCACCTGTGCCGGTGACACCGATGTTCTTCATCAGGTATTCTGCATCATCAGGATGGATTATGTCCTTCAGGGATACCTCGAAATCCCCTGCCTTTACAGAGGATTCTTTCTTCCTCATCGCCCTTGCAACCTCGACCACATCCTTTGTTTCGGGAATGTCGTGTGTCCTGATGATATGTGCTCCTTTATGTACAACAATTGCCGTTGCGGCAAGGCTTCCGTACAATCTCTCGCTTGCGGGTTTATGCAGCACCGCATCGATACAGGATTTTCGTGAGATCGCTGCAAGCAGGGGCTTTTCAAAGACCTTCAGGCTTTCGAACTGGTCGATGGTCTCAAAATCATATATGGGGTCCTTTTCAGGGATCCACTTGCCTATGGCAGGGTCCAGTATGAGCTTATCAGTATCTATCCCTCTGGCATCCGCCCTGTCAATTATGGATGCCAGTGAATCCATTATAGCATCCATGCCGATAGGGTCTCCGGGAACGTTTTCCGATGCCATCACCACTGCAGGACAGTCATAATCTGCAACAACATCGATCATGTGGGGATCACTTGTAAAGCCTGATACGTCATTGACAATATCGGCACCGTGTTTTAGTGATTCTTCAGCAACGCTTGAGTATACCGTATCCACGGATATGAGTGCATCCACGTTGTCCTTCAGGATATCCAGTGCAGGGATCATGCGCTCCAGTTCCTCTTCTTTCCCGATAACGGGTTTTGCAAGAGGCCATGTGGAGCGTGCTCCGATATCCAGTATAGTTGCCCCGTCATCTACCATTTTATGGGCAACATCAAGAAGAGAATCAGTACTAACCACAGAACCCTTGTAAAAGGATTCCTTGCTGAGGTTAATGACTCCCATCAACCTGACAGGATGTTCATCACCAACTTTCAAACCGCATATGTCAACATCAACAACCATTATTCAGCCCTGAATCAATTCAGTATAAAAAACAGCATTTTTAAATAAATATTAGTGTGTTTCAGCAAAATTCCTTGCTGCCATGAGCACGTGTTCCATGAGGATTGCGATAGTCATTGGCCCAACTCCTCCGGGGACCGGAGTAATGAGGGAGGCTTTTTTGACCACATTATCGTAATCGACATCTCCGTAGACCTTGCCGTTCTCCTCGGTGATCCCTACATCAAAAATAACCGCACCTTCTTTCACCATATCGGCTTTTATGAGGTGTTTGACACCTGTACCCACAACAAGGATATCAGCATCTAGGGTATACTTCTTCAGGTCGTCGGTGTACACATGACATACGGAAACAGTTGCGTTCCTGTTGACCAGCATTGCAGCCATTGGTTTTCCAACGACATTGCTGTGTCCCACAATAACTGCATGTTTTCCCTGTACCTCAACATCATATTCTTCCAGAGCCCTGATCACTCCTTTAGGTGTGCAGGGTACGAGTCCTTCTTCTCCTATCAGGAGTTTTCCCATATTATAAGGATGGAAGCCGTCGGCATCCTTGGCAGGATCGATTGCAAGCATGGCAGCTTTCTCATCCAGGCACTCGGGGAGAGGTAGCTGTAGAAGGATTCCGTGTATGTCCTCCCTTTCATTAAGTTCCCAGATGCGCTGCATGAGCTGTTCCTGGGTGGTGTACTCGGGCATCTCGTGGTCCTCCGCATGTATGCCGACCCTCTCGCATGCTTTGTGCTTCAGGCGCACGTACATCTTTGATGCCGGATCAGCACCTACGAGTATTGTTGCAAGTCCGGGTACTATACCCTCTTCTGCCTGGAGCTGGTCTATTCCCTTTTCGACCTGTTCCTCTACCTTCCTTGCCAGGCTTCTGCCGTCTATCTTCCTGGAATCGTAGTTCTCTTCTGCCATATGCAAACCCCTGTTATATTCCCTATACAGGATTGCCTTTCAATTATTTATATATGGGGAATCCGCTGCAGAGTTGCTCCACGTCGGAGTTTATGCTGTGAAGGACAGTATCTTTGTCGAGATTATTGATGACATCACTGATGTACCCTGCAATCTCCTTCATCTGCTCTTCTTTCATTCCCCTGGTGGTTGCCGCAGGTGTACCGATCCTGATACCGCTTGTGATGAACGGACTTCTTGTTTCGAAAGGAATGGTATTCTTGTTGAGCACGATGCCTGCCTTACTCATTGCAGCCTCTGCATCTTTGCCGGTAATATCGAATTTGTTCAGGTTCAGGAGCATGACATGGTTGTCCGTTCCGCCTGAGACTATATCGAAATCCTTTTCCTGAAGCTCTTTTGCCAGAACATTCGCATTCTTTACTGTCTGATGCTGGTCTGCTTTGAACTTCTCTCCCATGGCTTCCTTGAATGCAACAGCCTTAGCCGCGATGACATGCATAAGCGGTCCGCCCTGGATTCCGGGGAAAACTGACTTGTTCAGGTTCTTTGCATACTCCTCTTTACACATCACCATTCCACCCCTGGGGCCCCTGAGGGTCTTGTGGGTCGTGGTTGTGACAAAATCAGCGTAAGGGACAGGACTTGGATGTGCTCCGGCGGCAACAAGTCCTGCTATGTGTGCAATATCCGCAAGCAGGTATGCTCCAACCTCATCGGCTATTTCCCTGAATGCCTTGAAATCCAGTGTTCTTGAATATGCTGAAGCTCCACAGACTATCATCCGGGGCTTGTTCACCTTTGCAGTCTCCATGAGTGCGTCGTAATCAAGAGCTTCGGTTTCCCTGTCAACACCATATGGTACTATATTATAGAGCTGTCCTGCAAAGTTCACGGGACTTCCGTGTGAGAGGTGCCCTCCGTGTGAGAGGTCCATTGACATGATGGTATCTCCGGGCTTGAGAACTGAGAAGTAACATGCCATATTGGCACCGGAACCGGAATGTGGCTGGACGTTCACATGCTCTGCACCGAAGATTTCCTTTGCCCTCTCAATGGCAAGATCCTCTGCAATATCGACGTATTCGCATCCGCCGTAGTAGCGTTTTCCTGAATATCCTTCAGCGTATTTATTCGTCATCACAGAGCCCTGTGCTTCCATTACTGCCCGGCTTGCATAGTTCTCTGATGCTATCAGGTTCAATTTGTAATCCTGACGGTTCGCCTCAAGCTTGAGAGCCTCGGCGATCTCTGGGTCAACTTCCGAGATATAAGACATTTTAATCAACCGTTAGATCCGTAATAATAAATTCCTGGGTATATGAATGTAAATTATGTGTGTACTACAATCCTGCCTTCCACTTTAAGCTTACCCTCAGCAAAAAGCTTCACAGCCTCGGGAAATATCTTGTGTTCCTGTTCAAGGATACGTGCCGCAAGGGTGTCAGCGGTATCGTCTTCAAGGACAGGTACGCATTTCTGAATGATTATCGGTCCTGTATCCATACCCTCATCAACAAAATGAACAGTACATCCCGATACCTTTACACCGTATTTGAAAGCCTGCTGCTGTGCATGCAGTCCCTTAAATGCCGGAAGCAGTGCAGGATGGATATTTATGATCCTGTTCGGATAGGCGCTGATTATCTCCTTTCCTACAATGCGCATATAGCCTGCAAGAAGGATCAGATCGATATTGTGCTCCTTAAGGGTCTTCAATATTTCCAGCTCAAAGGCCGGCTTGTTCTCAAAAGATAAAGGATCCGTAAAAACAGCAGGAATCCCGTGTTTGCGGGCTCGTTCAAGAGCATAGGCATCTCCGACGTCGCTGATAACGACCTTAATTTCTGCGTCCCGGATATAACCGCTTTCTATATTGTCTATCACAGACTGCAGATTGGAGCCCCTTCCTGAAACAAGCACTGCTATCTTGGTAGTCATTGCTACTCCTTAAGGGATTTCCATATATTAGGGTTTTGGAAATTACCTCTTCCGATAAAAAAAGATCAGACTTTTATATCTTTCACGCTGGGCTTCTTCGTCCTCTCATCGATAAGCTCTGCAAGCTCCTCTGTTCCGGCCAGCTGATCAAGTTCCCTTTTCTCGATAAGTACTGTGTTCTCGACAGTCTGAGTCTTGATCTTGCCGTTGATAATAAAGACTGATTTTGTCATCGTCACACAGGATATGCTGCTCATAAGATCCGCACGCTTTATCATTGCACTGCTATAGTTACTGATTCCTGTGAGCAATGTGTCACATGTATCCCTTGAGATGGCCTTAAAGGGTGCCTGGCTGGTAGACATAACCTGATAACCAAGCATGTGGAGCATGTTCAGTATTCCATCATCAGGTGTCTGCTTTTCAATAATATGTTTTTCAACAATCTCTTCCGGTGCGATCTCAATCCTTCCATGCTTATCAAAGCGTTGCAGCAGATCAATGGATTGCGCCAGTGCCACATCAAGTATCTCTTCAAGGTGCAGGACGATGTCAATTGAAGCATCCATGTTGCCATCTTCATATTTGCTGATAGTCCTGCGTGAGACTCCGAGCTCTGAGGCAAGTGATCCCAGTGACATAGAAACCTTCTGGCGTGCTTCTTTTAGCACATCCCCGTCAATGGATACATAGAGCCCTCCGGGCGAAGCGGATACAAGAGGCGGTATATTCTCTACAAAATAATCATAAAAGGTCTGTAAATTGACTGCAGGTATGTCATAGCGCATATAGACAACGCTGTCTTCCAGCAGCTGATCCCGGGTCTTTGCTCCGACAAGCAGTGCGGAGCCTCCAAGGTATCTTGCAAGACATCTCATCTCCTTTGCGGTTTCTTCATTGAGGCCGTCAATATTGTATAATACCTTACAGAAAAGAAGTGTTTCAGCATTCCTGGCCGCCAGGTCAAAACTTCTGGGTCTTATGTTACAGCGTTTTGAAACGATGAATCCTGCCTGTTTTAATACATCAACGATCTGATGTATTAGAATTTCTTTCGTCATTACGAAATAGCCTTCGTTTGCAGGTCTATATAAATATATCTATTATATACCGGGGATATTTAACCCAGACACTTTCTGACTTATATTTAGACATGTTCTCCACGCAAAAATTTATTTATACATTGTTTAAAAGTAATAGTGTATATACAAAAAAAGCGTAAAACCACTATCATATTTTCTCACATGCACACTCTGTCTTAAAAAGTTATCAAATATTTTCAGGAAAAGGTGTCATATTGGATCTAAAAACATCCGGAAGGAAAAAGATATTCTCAAAGACCATTTCACTTTTCCTGCTCATGGGCCTGCTTTTCTGGGTATTCGATTCCATTGTTGATTATCTTTTCTTCTACGATAACAATTTCAGCAATCTGCTGTTATTGGATGTACCGGGCCATGAGATCTATGTCCGCTCTTCTTTCCTGCTTATTATGCTCATTCTGGGTGTTCTTAGCTCAAAAATGATATATGAGCATAACCTGACCCTGCAGGAGAACGAAACACGTTTCAGAAAAGCTGTCGAAAACTTTCCCTTTTCCATTGCTCTTATTGATCAGAAAGCAGATCCTGTATATTTCAACAAAAAATTCACTGAAACCTTCGGATACACAGATGAGGACATCCCCACTATGGAAAAATGGTGGGAGCTTGCCTATCCTGATGAGGAATACAGGAAGGAGGTCTATTCATCATGGATGGATTCCTGCAGATCGGTCATACGTGGCGAAAAGTTATGCAGATCCGAATGGAAGGTAAGCTGCAAAGATGGTTCTGTAAAGAATATAGAGTTCCATTTTACTAAAACCGATGGCGACCAGGGGATGCTTATCTTCAACGATGTGACCTCTAAAAAAGAAGCTGAAAAGGCCCTTTTCCTGGATGAGTCCCGGCTGGAAGCGTTGCTGGAACTTAATAATATGATTGACTCAAATATCCGTGAGATCACTCTCTTTGCCCTGGAGGAAGCTGTGAAACTTACCCGGAGCAAGATCGGTTATATTGGTTTTCTCAGTGAGGATGAATCAATTATAACAATGCATTCCTGGTCCAGAAATGCCATGCAAACGTGTGAGATCAAGGACAGACCCATAGAGTACAGGGTGGCTGATACGGGGATATGGGGTGAGCCGATACGTCAGCGAAAGCCCATCATAATAAATGACTTCTCAGCCGACCATCCCCTGAAGAAAGGCTACCCTGAAGGCCATGTGAGCATCAGCAGCCATCTTGGGGTACCAGTATTCGATAATGACAATATAGTTGTAATTGCAGGTGTCGGCAATAAGGAAGGCGACTATGACAGTTCTGATGTCCGGCAGATAACCCTGCTCATGAAAGGCATGTGGAACATCGTTAAGAAAAAACGGGATGATGATAAGTTCAGGGAATATGCAGAGGAACTGGCAAGGAAGAACAAGGAACTTGAGTCTCTTGACATCATGAAGAACGAGTTCCTCTCAAACCTCACCCATGAACTCAAAACACCACTGATATCCATAAAAGGTTATGCAGAACTGCTCCATGAAGGACAGCTTGGTTCTCTGAACAATAGCCAGAGCAAGAGTGTGGGCAACATAGTCATGAGTGCCGAAAAGCTGCACAAAAGGATCGACTCCCTGCTATGTATGCAGAATGTGCAGTCCGGCAATATACAATACGACATTGATGTTATCCATGTCAGCGATGTTCTGGAAAAAGTGTTATATGAGACCAATCTCTTCCAGGGTGACAGTCTGCCTGAAATTAAAAGGAATTTCCCGGCTTCTCTGCCCTTTGTGCTTGGTAACCTTAACTATATTGAAATGGTATTCTCTCACCTTCTGGAAAATGCCGTTAAATTCACCCCGGTCTCCGGGGAGATCACGGTCTCAGCTTATCCTAAAAATGGCTGTCTGCATGTAGTTTTCAAGGATACGGGCATCGGTATTCCTAAAGAGCGGATGCCGGATCTTTTCAGACGCTTCTATCAGGTGGACGGTTCGATGACCCGCAAATATGGTGGAAACGGGGTCGGACTATATCTCTGTAAGAGTATCGTTGAAGGTCATGGAGGTACCATAAGGCTGGAAAGCGAACCTGATACCGGTACACAGGTCGAGGTAATTCTGCCTGTAATGAAGCCAACCGACACTTATTAATCGTTTCTTGTCATGCGGGACCATTAGTTACAATCACGATTATTTGCTGGTGACCCAATGACCCGCGATACGATAAAAATGGTTATCGGAATAGATGACACGGATTCCAGGGAAGGTATGTGCACAACATATCTAGGAGCTCTGCTTGCAGATGAGATATCGGCATTCGGAGAGCATGTAGGCGACCCCCTGCTCATACGTCTGAACCCCACGATTCCCTATAAGACCAGAGGAAACGCTTCGGTTGCTATCTGTGTGAGATGCCGGAACCCCGGGAAGGTGATCGATCATGTGGTATCAAGAATCGAATCTCTTTCCATAATGGAATGTGAGAACACAAATCCGGGCGTTGTTTTTGTACTTGAGAGCGATTTTGAAGTGGTCAAAAAGGAACTTCGCAGCTTTTTCAGACGGGCTGTAAGGGATGTTATCGGTATAGACGAGGCAAAGGACCTTGCAGACAAACTTTCTCTCAAGTTCAGGGCTTTTAAGAACGGAAGAGGCCTGATAGGTGCGCTTGCAGCCTGCGGGGCAATGCTCAATCCCGGATGGGATCACACCTATGAGTATCTTGCATACAGGAAAAAGGAAGTCTGGGGCAGCAGGCGCTCTGTTGATTCCGGATCCCTGTACGAGGCCGACGATTGCACATATCCGGAAACATGGGACTCTGTGGACAGGGAGAACAATGTTGTGGTTTGTGTGCCCCGATCCCCTGACCCTGTACTTTACGGTATCAGGGGAAATAGTAAACATGCGGTGAAAAAGGCAGCGCAAATGGTCCGTTCCGAGGATATTGAGCGCTCATGTATTTATAAAACAAATCAGGGAACAGATATGCACCTTGTCCGGGCAGCAGGGGTAGATGGTGTGGAAGCAATGCACTCATATATTCTGGAAGGAACAGTTGAGAATGCTGCAGATACTATTCAGGGCGGACATTCCATCTTCGTATTGAAAGATGATTCTGGACAGAGCATTGATTGTGCGGCCTTTGAGCCGACAAAGAATTTCAGGGATGTAGTACGTGAACTGCTTCCCGGTGACCGGGTTGTTGTTTACGGCAGTGTTATGGACAATACTCTGAACATCGAGAAGATGAAGGTACTCTCACTTGCGGAGAAACTGGAAAAAAGAAATCCCGGATGCCCTTCCTGTGGCAAGAGGATGAAATCCGCAGGTGCGGATCAGGGATACCGCTGTAAAAAATGCGGAACAAGCGCAAACGAAGCTGAAACCGTCCGCCGGGAGAGAAACATAGAAGCGGGGTTCTATGAAGTACCGCCCTGCGCCAGAAGACACCTTGCAAAACCCCTTGTGAGGTTTACAGATTCGGAGAATACACTTTTTCCTGCAAGGTGAAGCTATATATTGAAATTATACTGTGATGTAGGATCCTCTCAGTGAATCCAGGTCTGCAGCAGGTGGAGCTTTCTGTTTATGCAGGTTCGTGTGGATCCTTGAGACCACGGAATCCCTTTGCTGGGCTGTCAGTCCCAAGGTGTTCTGTGCCATCTGCGGACTTTCTCCTTCAAGCAGGAGCCCCAGGAACCTGTCAACAAGTTCGTAACTGATACCAAGTTCGTCCTCGTCGGTCTGTCCTTCCCAGAGTCCGGCGGATGGGGCTTTGTCGATGATATCCGCAGGCACTCCCACCATGTTTGCCATCTCTCTTACTTCTGTTTTGTAGAGATCGCCAATTGGTTCCAGGTCAACTCCTCCGTCACCGTACTTTGTGAAGTAGCCAAGCAGTATCTCGGTCTTATTACCTGTACCCATTACCATCCTTCCCATGATATTGGCGTAGTAATAGAGTATTGACATACGTATCCTTGCCTTTAGATTACCGTTGGCATGATTGAAGGATTGTCCGCTGTCAGGTATGGCTTCCATGTAGGATACCAGAGGCCCTGAAATATCAATGGTCTTGAACTCGATCCCAAGGCGTTCGGCTATCTCGGTAGCATCCAGGACATCTTCTGCAGGCGTGAGCTTGAGTTCGGGCAGATGGATCCCCAGCACATTTTCCTTTCCAAGGGCCTCCACTGTGAGGTATGCTGTCAGGGCCGAATCGATCCCTCCGCTGATCCCGACAACAGCTCCCTTTACTCCTGCTTCTTTTGTTCTTTCCCTGATAAAATCAACAATAATATCCCTGGCTTTTTCGATGTCCATGTTACATACCTGCTTACTTTAGAGAAGTATCGGCAATAATGCTTAATCTTTTTTGCCCTGAGATGTGGATAATTTGATACCTTCGTCGCTGATATCATAAACAATGGGATCCAGTGAGATCTTCGTTCCTCTCATCTTGGGTATATGCATGAAGCGCTCCATTTTTCCCGTATAGGGATTTTCCTTTGTCAGCAGTCTTATGGTCCCATAGGTGGAATACTCGGCTATCCTGTGGGTGAGCTCATGGGCAGTTCCGTCTATCATCAGCAATGATGTGATCTTCTGTGATGAGAGGAAATATGCTATTGTTTCAAGCTTATCCCTGAACAGGCGAACCTCGTCTCCTATTGAAAAGGTACCTATGTTGTCGATAACCACTGCCTCGACATCATCCGCTATCAGGTGGGTGAGGTTTGTAAGATCTTCCATGTGCATGCTTGTATCACCTAAACTCTCGGATGATATTCCGGTATAGGAAGCCCTCATTTCCAGTATGCGCATTATCAATAACAGATTGCTTTCAAAGAAGGGTTTCAGATCAAACCCCAGCAATTTAGCGTGGAGCAGTATCTTTTCAGGTGTTTCCTCTGTGGCTATCATCATACACTTCTTGCCTTGAGAACATGCCTGGTGCAAAAACTGGATTCCCATGATGGTCTTACCGGTACCGGGTTCCCCGGTTATGAGGATTGATTCTCCTTCCGGGTAGCCGCCCTGTAATTTTTTATCAAATCTGGATATACCTGTGGATAATCTGTTCATTATAACCATGTATTATTATATGCAGTAAATATATATAATCTGGCATTGAAATCTATATATTTGTTTATGTTTCTCGAGACCGGTTCGTTTTATTGTCCTGGAATAAGATACTTCCAAAGAGTTAATCAGGGTCGGACGCATTATCAGGGATGATGGTTCACTATATAGCCGACTCAGCAGTCTTTATAATGGGGAAGGATATCGACCCGGGAACGATCATAACGGTCAGCTCCGTTGTTGAGGAGCTCAGAAGTTCCGAGGCTTCCCTGAGGTTCGAACTTGCCCGCGAAGGAGGCACCAGGGTGGAATTACCAGATCCTCTCATACGCAAAAAGGTGCTTGAAATAGCCGAAGGGACGCGGGATGTCGAGGAACTGTCTTCAACGGATATAGATATACTTTCCAAGGCACTCGAGTACAAAGATGACGCCGTGCTGCTCACGGATGATTATGCAGTGCAGAACGTGGCACATGTGCTGGGTATTGAGGTTATGCCTGTGGCCCAGAAAAAGATACGCGACGTACTCCAGTGGCAGAAGGAATGCACCGGATGTCACAGGCGCTTTGATAAGGGAGATGTCTGTCCGGTCTGCGGCTGCACCCTGAAAAAAAGGCGTAAAAGAAAAATATAACATCTTTCACATGTATTAGGAACTAATGAATCTTATCTTATCTTAGCGGGGTTCACATGAAGAATATTGATAAATTGATCCAGAAAGCCGAGGAGTTGCAGGCGAACGGGCTTGTTACCAGGCAGATCGCAGATGAACTGAATGTTTCCAGAGATACGGTTACATGGCTTTTGACCCGTTCCAGGAAGGAAGAGGTCCCTCCTGCTCCCAAGGACATTTCAGTAAACTGGAGCAACATAGGGAAAAGTGCTTTCAGGCTCCGCCATATAGGTATCGCCCTCTGTGACATGGTAGTTGATACTATGAGCAAAACAGATGTGGAAGCAGACCTGATTGTGGGTATTGGCCTGAGTGGTGTTCCGCTTGCAAGCCTTATGGCAGATGAGCTGGAACTCGGACTTTCCGTCTATCATGCATATAACGAACAGAATGATGAAACTCAGAACAGGGGCGCCTTCAGCAGGAACTTTGCAGGTATCGATGGCAAGAGCTGTATCATTGTGGATGATGTCATCACAACCGGAAGCACAATGAAAGACGTGATCAAGCACCTGAGAAGCGCCGGTGCAAAGCCAATTGCGGTTGCGGTCCTTGTTGACAAGAGCGGCTCGGAGACAATATCCGATGTACCTGTGAACTCACTGGTACGTATAGTAAGGGTTGACTGAGAATCAGTTATTGAAATTAAAATTTAAAGTGTAGAAGTGTTAATCCACTTCTACGGCTCCTACTTTTTCTGCAAGCTTGGACAGTACTTCGGTACGCATTCCTTCAACGAATTTGATACTGCCTACCACAAGGTGTCCTCCTCCGTTGACTCCTCCGCCTTTTACTTCCTCGTGGAGTTCCTTTACCATCTTCGGGATGTTCATCCTCACACCTCTGGAACGTATCACTGCAAAGTCCGGACCAAAACCAAGTGTTATCACTGGCTTGCCTTCGAATCTTTTGCAGAGGCGGTCATGGACTTCTCCCGATGTCTTGCCCGGTGGCGGGAATGTGAACTTGTGGGCATAGTTTTCCACATCAAGCACATTCAGGAGTGCTCCGTTTGCAAGTGTCTGTGTCTTGACATGGGCCATGCAGACGTCTATCTGTTCGTCGATCATCTCGTTTGCCTGCTCGCATAACAGTTTCACAAGATTTTTGTGTACCTTTGTGTCACCGAAATCGAGGATATCATCAAGTATTCCCTTACCATTGTTGAACTTGAGCCAGTATGCTTCAAAATCAAGTGCAAGTGCCATATCCTTCAGGTCCTGCAGGGAGTATCTGTCAGAGACCATGTCTATGTAATCCTTTGCTTCTTCCGCTTCGGAACGGTCTCCTACTGCCGCAACCGCTGGAAGATGCTTGATAAGGTCCTCTACATCCGGATTGATCATACGTGCGACCTCAGTGCACAGCATTCCTGCTGTCATACCGAAGTCACCGCCGACGTGTGCGGGATTCACATGTGCTTTGAGGAATTCATCGACTTCCTCATCCGGATGATGGTGATCCACGACTATCATTTCAATACCGTATACCCTTGCCTGTCTCATGGCAGGCACGTCCTCAAGGGTTGAGCCGTTATCCACGCTGACAACAAGTGGCATCTTCTGGCCGTGACGTGCCATGTCCTCAAGTGCGAAACTGATGTCACGCACAACATCTGTGGTCTCGTAGAATGGTGCCTTGGAAGGAGCTCTCTTGTAGAAATAGTACTCTCCGTCCTGGCCATTGACCTCGCGTATCAATGGTAATATAGCCTTCTCGATCGCCAGGGCAGCGGTCATTCCGTCGGCATCAGCATGGTGTCGGAGCAGTATGGGTATTGACTTGATCACCGCCTTGCGTATCTCCTTGGCAACCTTCATCATGGCTGGCCTGAGCTTCTCAAGAACCTCGCTCTCCACCATGAAATCAACAGTGTAAGGCTCAGCTCTTCTGTCAAGGGCAGCCTCTATACGCTTTAATATCTCGTCTTCCTTTGCACCACTCACTTTCTTAAGACTTCTGATCTCAAGCTGAACGCTATCGCCACGGGAGGTGATCTCACCTGTGGCGGAGACTATCATATCCGAGCCGATATGTGGGTAAGCTCTCTCCCCTGCACTCTCAAAGGCAGCGGCGGATATCTGTCCGCTCTCATCGGCTATGGTGAAGATCGTCGGACCCGCGGTTTGCTTGACCTGTATTACTTCTCCTTCCATCCTAACATTCATTCCCACAAGATCTGACGCCTCGGATGCAAGCTTAAGAGGAAGGCCTTTTTCCAGCTCTACAGTCTGGTATTCTTTTATCTTCACAGGTACAAGGTCCAGTTTGCCTTTCGGTCTGATCTCCTTGACCCCTACGATCACCGGCTCACCGACTTTGAGTTCCTCTTTCAGGTTGCTGGAATGGATGAGTCCCCTGAGACTGGAGTTCAGGTCTACGAAAACTCCGAAGTCCGCCAGGTTCCTGACTGTTGAATGATAATATTTTCCTACTTCCATCTCATTGATGTCGCAGGAATCATCTATCTTGTATACTATCTGCTTTTTAGCACAGCCTGCACATACCTCTTCTCCGTTATACAGGTCTGCTATTGCATTCCCGCATATCTTACACTTATAAAATGCACCTTTTCCGGAACACACTGTACAGTCTTCTCTTGTTTCAATCTCACCTGATCCGCCACAGCGGTTGCAGTCCGAACCGTTTTTGAGAAAGCTGTCCACGTCTTTCTCGGAAAGCTTCATAAGATCAATGGATTTTGATTTTCCCGCTCCTTTGCACTCGGGACATTTATTTGAGCCGACGACCCTGTAACCTTTCCCGTCGCACTCCTGACATTTTTCGCTCATTATATCAAGTCCTAAATGTAGCACGTTGGATTTATGTCTTTGCTTGGTTTATTAATTTATTTATATGCAGGGAAAGCCCTTCCTATTTGCTGAAGCCGTTTTCCTGTTGGTGGTTTGAAATTATCAACATCAAAATCAATCACATTAATAAACAATAAAGGAGTTCTATAATTTGCTGGGCCTGAAGGTTATTGATCCAATGATAACAATTTTGCTATCATGCTTTCGTGTACATTCCCCTCAAGTAATATCTCAGGCCCATCTCCTATATCTCTTCTGAAAACGTTTTCAAGTTTTGACCGATGTGTTTTTAATTCACTGAGCCTTTCTTTTAAATATCGATATTATAGTAAGGTGTGTGTTATAATTGGTCGAAGTTGAACTTATAACTATTATTATTGCGGTTTTCGCATTTGTTATTCTGTCCAAGGCGATACAGATAGTAAAGGAATACGAACGTGTTGTTATCTTCCGTTTAGGTCGGTTGAGCGGGGTGAAAGGTCCGGGTCTGTTCTTCATCATCCCTGTCATCGATACGGTGGAGAAGGTGGACCTTCGTGTGGTTACCATAGATGTCCCCAAACAGGTGGTGATCACCAAGGACAACGTAACCGTTGCAGTTGATGCTGTTATCTATTATAAGGTGATAGAGCCTTCAAAGGCCGTCAATGAGGTTGAGAACTACAGGTATGCCACATCGACCCTGTCCCAGACAACGCTACGTGATGTCATCGGACAGATCGAGCTTGACGATGTCCTGTCCAAAAGAGAGGAGATTAACCTGCAGATTCAGGAACTATTGGATGCTTCCACTGATCCGTGGGGTATCAAGGTTACCAACGTGACCATCAGGGATGTGAGCATCGACGAGACTATGCTGCGTGCGATTGCAAAGCAGGCCGAGGCAGAACGTGAGAAGCGTGCCCGTATCATCCTTGCGGACGGTGAGTTCATTGCCGCAGAGAAGATGAAGGATGCCGCCAAGTTGTATGAACAGGTGCCTGTGACGATAAAGCTCAGGGAATTGCAGACACTTGCAGAGATCTCCAGGGAAAGGAATCTGATAGTGGTCTCAAATTCCACCAATACGGCAGAGATAGCAGCCATGTCGAAGGCATTCTCAAAGCAAGATTTGTCAAAGGAGTAATATGAGATTCCTGCAAAGGTTCTGTATTATCCTTTTTTTAATTTTTATCCTGATCTCATCCATTGCACCGGGTATTGTATCGGCTCAGGACGAGCGGAGGGTGCTGGTACTTGAGATATCCGATTCGATCACACCGGTCACCGATGACATTATCGCCGATGCGATTGCCTTTGCAGAGAACGAAGACTATGAAGCTCTCGTGATAACCCTTAATACTCCGGGAGGAGGTCTCGATGAAACCCTCAACATCATTGAGCAGATAGGAGTTACCGACGTACCTGTGATAGGATATGTTTATCCTGAAGGCACCCAGGCATGGTCTGCCGGAACGCTGATTCTTATCAGTACGGATATCGCCGCCATGGCTCCCTTTACGGTCATTGGTTCTGCACAGCCCGTGACAGTGACGACTGGGGGCTCGGAGCCGGTAAACGATTCCAAGGTCATCAATGCCATAGTGACCCGTACAACCGAGAGTGCCAAAAAGCATGGCAGGAACCAGACCGCAGCAGCCGAGTTCATTACAGAGAACCTGAACCTTGATGCTGAAACCGCCCTTGAATATGATGTTATAGAGTATGTGTCCCCTTCTGTTGAGGATCTGCTTGTGCAGGTTGATGGTGAGGAGATAAAGGGCAGAGTGCTTGAAACAGAGGGTGCCACGATCGTATACTATGATACTCCTCTCAGACTCGCCTTCATGAACATAATATCCAATCCCATAGTCTCGTCGTTGCTGCTGCTGCTAGGTATATATGCGGTAATACTGGGGATATCGAATCCGGGGTTCGGAGCAGAACTCTTCGGAATCGTGGCTATTGCTCTTGGTCTGATCGGGACGGGCTTTGATGTGAACATAGGGGCTGTTTTCCTGATACTGGTGGGTATTGGACTGATCGTGCTGGAATTGCAGGCTCCCGGAATAGGAATATTCGGAATTGCAGGCCTTGTATGCATCATAGCCGGCAGTGTGCTGCTAGCACCTACGGATTTCCCGAGGAACTACACCCCTGCCGATTTCCAGAGGACTATACTGGTGTCCGTAGTCGCGCCGACAATTCTGGTGGGTTTGTTCCTGCTCTTTGCTTTGTACAAAGTTGTAGAGGTCAGAAAACGCAAGCCTCAGTTCGGTGAACTGCTGGGTGAGACTGCAACTGTGATCAGGCCCATTGAACCGGGGTCAGAAGGCTACGTGCTTCACAGGGGGGAATACTGGAAGGCACGCTCAGGTGTGTCCATAGAGAAAGGAGATAAGGTAACAATTATGGAAAAGGATGATACGGTGCTCATAGTTGAGCCAGTGAAAGAAGAAAAAGCTGAAAGTGCGGAAGAATAGACCCTGTCTATCCCTTCCTTACCTTTTCGATTACCCGTTTCTTTTTTGCGATTGCTTCAAGGGTTGCCCTGTCAATGGCCCTCTGCATCTCCTCAAAGTCACGGGGTTCTTCCTCGCCTATCATCTTCTTGATGGGGGTGTATGCCGATTCCCTGAAACGCGGGGTGAAATCCTTCAATTCACCGTTTATCTCGATCATGGCACCGCTGCCCTCCTCTACCTGTCCAATGATGCTGATATCAACACCTGCGGACCTGATGGTTTCCATTATATCATCGGCAAACTCTTCCGGTGCGATAATGAGCAGGGCATCAAGCGAGACTCCGAGGTAGTCGATCTCAAGGGATTCCAGCATTTCAAGTACCACGGGATTTACGAGTTTTCTCATCTTCTTTTCCCGGAATACGAGCCTGACGCCTGCGGTTCTTGATATCTCCTTTGCATCACCGCGTATGCCACCGTTTGTGACATCCGTCATGGCATGGATATGTTCCACAAGACCTGAGTCAAGGAGTTTTTCACATGCTTCCAGGAACTTGATGTTAATGGTCTCATCCACCACCTCATGCATGCCGTAGTAGAGTGCGGCCGTGGAAATGGTTCCGCCGCCTGCTCCCTCGGTCATTAGGATCATGTCCCCTGCCTTTGTCTGCTCGCGTGCCGTGAGGTCCGATGTGACTCCAACAGCTCCGACACCGCCGGTCATGCGCTCACCTATTACCATGTCACCGCCGATCCTGAGCGTGCTTCCTGTGATAAGCGGTATCCCGGAAAGCTCTGCCACTGCTGTGATACCTGCGATGTGGTCCAGGATCTTGCCAACGTCTCCGTCGTCCGCAACATGGATGTCCGAGAGCATGGCAATCGGTCTTGCACCCATGACATATACATCCCTGAGGGCTGCACGGGCTACGTGAAAACCTGCAAGGAAGGAAAAGTCGCTCAGCCTGGAGTGTATGCCGTCAACTGTCAATATAATATACTCCCCTGCTTCCCCGGCTTTTACAACACCCGAGTCGTCAAGGTGGGTGGTGTCAACCACGGCCTCGGTCTTCCCTATCACTTCTGCTATCTTTTCATGGGTATAGAAGTCTCCCATGCCACGTGATCCGACACCGAACTCGCCCATGCTCACTCCGGATACTGTCGGCTCGAGTACGTCTCCTCTCACGTTTATAGTAGCCTTTGCTTCCACAATGGTGGCTCTGGCAAGATCCCTGGCATGCTTTTCACTCGTCTTTTTTACTTCCAGTATCCTCGAGGCAAGTTTTTCCTCGAGGTCGGGATCATTATTCCTGAGCCCTCTTTTTGCGTAGCCTTCGATGTCCATGTTTTTCCTCTTATTAGCACATTGCAACAAAGTTTCTGAGCATTTTCAGACCGGTGTCCCCGCTTTTCTCGGGATGGAACTGGGTGCCTATTACATTGCCCGCATCATTGACCACGGAAGCTGCAAACTTTTTACCGTATTCGCATGAGGCAAGTGTGTTACCTTTTCCCGTATCCACATAGAATGAGTGTACGAAATACACATAAGTGTCATCGGGTATATCCTTGAAAAGGGGATGGTCCTGATCTATGCTGATGGAGTTCCATCCCATGTGGGGTACTTTCAGATCGGTGTGCGGGAACCTGAGGACTTCTCCTTTTATCAGGCCAAGTCCTGTGGAATGTCCTCCTTCTTCCGACCGGCTCATCAGTATCTGCTGTCCGAGGCAGATCCCGAGCATGGGCTTTCCGGAATCCACATACTCATTGATCGTATCAAGCATTTGTTTTATGTTCTTCATGGCATCCTTAAAAGCGCCAACTCCTGGCAGGATTACCCCGTCAGCACTCATTATCTCTTCGGGATCACTGGATATCACGACATTCGCACCTGCGTGTTCCAGTCCCTTGCGGACACTTCTGAGGTTGCCGAGTCCGTAGTCTATGATTACGATCTTTTTCATGAGAATTTAAAGCAGGGTTTTGGTACATGAATGTAACGATTATTTATTATTCAGATCACAATATAAAAAGACGAAACAAATCATAGAATTTATATACAATGTTATTTTTTTGGAAGTGGTGGTATTTTTTGAAAAAGATAAGAAAAATATTTGCCGATGATTCGGCAATCGAACTTCCGATCAATATCGTCGTAATGCTCGTGGTTGGTATGGTGGCTCTGGCCGCACTTATCGCTATCATTCCGCCTCCGACCAAGAACATGGCTGTGACGATCGATGCGGTTGGCCTTAACAGCACTTCTACAAGCCCCGGAAATACTGTTATTGTCAGTTCTGCAACGGCAAACTCTCCCTTTGCCATAGATGTGGAACTGTCCGTAACCGATCCTGACGGATATCCTGTCAGGGATGCCAACGTGGTCCTGCGCGGGCTCGGTGGTGTTGCGACAAGTGTTACTGATGACGACGGCTACTGTCTGCTGACCACCAGTAACACAAGCAGCGGGGATGAGATCAGCCTCGGGACCAACCAGAACGAAGGAAGTATGGACCTTACGATATCTGCAGACGGTTTCTACGATTACGAAAAAACCGATGCAGTGAGGGTTGTCAGGACCACATGAGCTGGTTCTGATATTTTTTTTTTTACTATGTCCGACCATTCTTTTTTAAATGACTGCAGTGCAGCCACGGGACTCCCGATACGCATGGTGGTACTGACCATCATCGGTATGATAGGGATGTACGCTATTCTCTCAGCGGTCCTCAGCACTCCCCTTACCCCAGGTAGCATGTATGCAACGGTAAATAGCAGCAGTTTCAGCATCAATGATACTAACACGGATTCCCCTGAGTTGCTGGTGCGGGTTATCGATCAGGAGGACGCAGCTGTTGGAGGCGCCAATGTCATAATATGGGGCCCTGCAAGAAAACAGGTAATAGGTGGGATTACGGACGTCTCGGGGGAGTTTAGCTTCAGACTTACAAATGTCACGCTTCCCACTGGCAAGAGCGAGGGCTTCATAGCTGTGGAAGTAATGCAGGAAGGCTATCTTGATTATTCGGATGATTTTTTTGTCAAGGTAAGAAAGGAATAGAGTCTTGGGGTTTATGCTCTTGAATGGTTGGCCAGATAGAACTTCATGAGCACGGCGACTGCGAAGATGAAAGCGATACCAAAGGAGAAGTAGGGAGAGCGGATGATGTCCCATCTCCCGGCCATGATAAGGCCGCCGGTTGCCAGAAGGATCAGTGCCCCGACGATTCCTGACATTTCCATCGGGACCTGCATTGAGCCGATGTTGATACGGTTACGCTTCTCTGTTTTTTCAAGACGCTCGCGCAATTGTGCGATCTCTGTTTTCAGTTCTTCTGAGGAATGCTCTGTATTTTTATTTTTGTCTTTGGATAACAGATCCTTAAGCCCTGCATTCTCTTCTTTTAGCCCTTGGAGGCTCTGGCTGAGTTCCGCGACCTGCTGGCGCAGGTGCTGCAACTCCGTATCGAGTTCTTCAGAGGTGGCGGTGCTGCTTTTGAGATCCGCCAGTTCCTGTGTGATCGCTGTGATGCCTTCCCTGGTCTCTTCGAGTTCCCGCTCAAGTTCAGCCTCATACTCCGCCAGTTCTACTCCTGAAGCGTCTCCTCCGGACAATCTTCTCTCCACGGCACGCAGCCGTTTTTCAACACTTCGCAGACCCTGGTCAAGGGAGTGGAGCCTGCCATTGATGTCTTCTCTGATCCTTTTTTCGTCACTCATATGAATCTGCCTGCCAACAGATCCATACTTAATTAATATTTTGTATTAAAACCCTTCGATTTTTACTCAGATACCTGAAGGGTTATGTTCTCTGGAGTGACGTTGCGGACGTGGTATTTCTTTTTATCAAGGGTGATGGATGTGGATCTTGCAGGAAAGAAAAGATTGAGGCCATGTCCCTGATACCCTTCTGAAAAGAGCAGGCCGATGGAGAACGTCTTCTCACCGGACATTCCACAGTAGACCATTTCCACATTACCTCCGAAAAAGCTTCCCTTGATCTTTTTCTTCTCGCCGACTTCGAGTATGAATATCTCTTCCATGATTACTTACCAGCAGATGCCCTCGTAGTCGATATCAGTACTGAGCTTTTCCGGCTCTATCATCTTCCTGCCGTCGATGACCACCTTCTTTGTCATGAGTTCGAACTCTTTGTCCAGTTTCCCGAACTCAACCCATTCTGTCATTATCAGGCATCCTTCGGCCTCTTCGAGGGCCTCGGATGAGTATTCGCAATAAGTGATATCGGGAAAGATCTTCCGCATGTTCTCCTCTGCCATGGGATCATATGCAGCAATATCGGCTTCCTGTCGCAGGAGTTCCGCAATAACCGGAATTGAGCGTGATTCCCGGATGTCGTCTGTATCGTTCTTGAAGGCCAGCCCGAGCACGGCTATTCTTTTGTTCTTGAGCTCGCCCAGTTTTCCCTGCAAAAGTTCCACCATTTTCAGGGGCTGGCGGTCGTTGACACCAACAACAGATTCCAGTAGCTGTGGCTTATATCCTATCTCGTTGGCCTTGCCGATTATGGCCTTCACATCCTTGGGGAAACAGGATCCGCCGAATCCGGCACCTGAGTTGAGGAAGCTGCGCTCGATCCTGAAGTCTGTGCCTACGGCATCCATGACCTCGTAGGTATCGATGCCGAGCTGCTTGCAGATATTGCCGATCTCGTTGGAAAATGATATCTTGGTTGCCAGGAATGAGTTGTTGACGTACTTGATCATCTCGGCGGTCCTGGGATTTGTGTGCGTGATCTCACAGTCCAGCCCGCGGTAGAGCTCGGAGATCACAAAGCCCGACCTCTCGTCAATGGCGCCCACCACGATCTTGTCAGGGTGCATGAAGTCATACACGGCCTTGCCTTCCCTGAGGAATTCCGGGTTCATCACGATCCCGAAGTCCCTGCCTGCCTTCTTGCCGGAGTGCTCCTCCACGATCGGCAGCACGACCTTCTCGGTGGTCTCGGGCACGACAGTACTCTTCACCACGACCACATGGTAGTGGTCCTTCTTTGCGATGGCCTTTCCGAGACTGGCACTCGCAGCCTTCACGATGGAGAGGTCGATACTCCCGTCCTCTCCCGATGGCGTGCCAACGCAGATAAAGGACGCATCCGAGTTCTGCACCGCATAGTCATAATCGGATGTTGCAATGAGCGTCTTCTGTGAATACTTCTCCAGCAGGTCGTCAAGCCCCTCCTCCCAGATGGGCGCCCTGCCGGAGTTGATCATTTCCACTTTCTTCTCATCGATATCGATACAGATGACCTCATGGCCAAGTTCGGCAAAGCAGGCGGCAGAGACCGAGCCTACGTAGCCGGAGCCTATTATGGATACTTTCATGGGTGTTTTCTCCTGGGAGTGTAAATTGTTGTGGAGTGTATATTAGGATTTGGGAATGAAGCTATTTTGAATAAGTTATTTATTCCAAATAGCAATTTCTTAATATATTCTTAATTTAATACTTCTTTCAAATTTTGGTTAAAAGTGTGAATGCTATGAAATCAGGATTGTATGAACATATTGTAAATGAGTTCCTTTCCAAAGACTTGTTCGACATCGATGATAAGCATAAACATTTATCTCGACTTAATGATGCCGATAGCAATGACTACTTAGCACAATATATGTATCGAGTTCTTTCTCATGTTTTATCTGAGATTAAAGGCGATAAGAACGGGAAAACAAAGATCGATAAGCAGATTGAAATATGCAATGCAATAGTAGATGTTTTGAATAATTATGGTATCGAAACCCAAGGTTTAGACATCTCAGAATCTGCTGAAAAACTCATGGCAGTGTTTGATGAAAATTTAAGTTTTGATTTCTCGCGTCCTGATACTCCACTTTCCCTAGGTACATTGCTTACAGGCACAAGGCAAGACCCTTCATTAGTTTCTCAACTTAAAAAAGAGATTTTGTCGTCTGATAGAGTGGATATTCTTTGTTCTTTCATAAAATGGAGCGGTATCAGAATACTTCAGGAAGAACTAAAGGAGTTCACTTCACGAAATGGAACGGAATTAAGGATTATAACAACTAGTTACATGGGCGCAACCGATGCAAAAGCTATTGAGTTTCTAGAAAGTTTGCCAAACACGACTTTAAAGGTGAGTTATGATAGTAGAAGGACGAGATTGCATGCGAAAGCCTATTTGTTTGAAAGACAAACTGGTTTTTCTTCGGCATATATTGGTTCTTCTAATATTTCTAATGCAGCATTGACTGACGGATTAGAATGGAATATAAAAATTAGTCAGTATGAGCAGTCTTTTCAATGGGCTAAAATTAAAGCCACCTTTGATACCTATTGGAACGATAGGGAATTTGAGACTTATAAAAAAGATGACAAGTCTAGATTGATAAAGGCGTTGCAAGCAGAAAAATATGAAAACAATACAGATTTCTTGATGCCTAATTTTGATTTAACGCCATATCCATTCCAAAAAGAAATACTCGAATCAATATGGGCTGAACGTCAACTGCATAGAAACAAACACTTAATAGTGGCTGCAACAGGCACGGGTAAAACAATGATTGCAGCTTTTGATTTCAAGAAATTCAGGAAGGAGTTTTTTGAAACCCACAAAAGAGAGCCACGTCTATTGTTCATAGCACATAGAGAAGAGATATTAAAGCAATCTCTATACATATTTCGAATGGTTCTAAGAGATCATAATTATGGGGATATGATGGTTGGTGGAAATATTCCTGCAACTACGGGACAAATATTTGCATCAATTCAAACATATAACTCTAAAGAAATTCACGGCCTTTTAGATTCTGAATATTTCGATTATATTGTAGTAGACGAGTTTCATCACGCAGCAGCACCTAGTTATAAATCATTTTTAGATCACGTAAATCCAAGCTGTCTGTTAGGTTTAACTGCAACTCCAGAACGTGCTGATAATTTAGATGTTAAGAAGTTCTTTGATAATCACATAACTGCTGAAATTCGCTTGCCAGATGCAATAGACAGAAAGTTGCTTTGTCCTTTCCAATATTTTGGTATTACTGATAGTGTTGATTATTCCAAGTTGAAATGGCAGCGTGGAGGTTATGTTCAAAGTGAACTCAGCGATCGATATGTATCAGATGACCATCGTGCAAAAATGATTTGTGAAAAAACGGTACAGACTGTTTTGGATATCAGAAACGTCAAAGGTTTAGGTTTCTGCGTTTCAAAAGCACATGCAGAATACATGTCTGAAATATTCAACAAATACGGTATTGCAAGTGAATATTTAACTTCAGATTCCAGCAAAGATGTAAGAAACTCTGTTCAGAATAAATTGCTAAACAAAGAGATTAACTTCATTTTTGTTGTAGACTTGTACAATGAAGGAGTTGACATTCCTGAGATTGACACCGTTCTTTTTTTGCGTCCAACAGAAAGTTTAACAGTATTCCTTCAACAATTAGGACGTGGACTTAGGCTAAGCGATGATAAAGACTGTTTAACGGTATTGGATTTTGTGGGACAAGCGAACAAAAACTATAGATTTGATTTGAAGTTCAAAGCATTGATTGAAAATATAGGTCAAGATATCGCTTTTGAAGTAGAGCAAGGATTCCCACATTTGCCTGCTGGTTGCAGTATAGAATTGGAGAGAAAATCTAAGGAATACATATTAGATAATATTAGTCAAGTTCTCAATCTAAGACGACAAACAATCGTGAATAGAATTTCTAGCTTTGTTGCTGACACAGGAATGGAATTGTCTTTTGAAAATTTCATAAATTACTATAATTTCGACCTTGATGATATCTACAAAAAAATGTGCTGGTCAAGAGCACTGGCAGAAGCTGAAATCATTGATGATTTCAATGAACCTGATGAAAAACAATTAACTAGCGGTCTAAGAAGAATTCAACATATCGATGATAGCAGCTACATTGATTGTGTCATCAGCTGTCTAATTGGCAAAAATATAGATGAGGGTAATCTCTCGGAAA
Source organism: Methanolobus zinderi (assembly GCF_013388255.1). Classification (NCBI taxonomy): domain Archaea; kingdom Methanobacteriati; phylum Methanobacteriota; class Methanomicrobia; order Methanosarcinales; family Methanosarcinaceae; genus Methanolobus; species Methanolobus zinderi. Next base: position 2,597,547 of record NZ_CP058215.1, on the reverse strand, counting down.
AAGAAAGATACTATTTGACAATGTTTGTTCTAACTATCTGGAATAAGGAAAAGTTCTCCTCTTTAAAAAATGCTTTTTCTAAGTTAGTAGATAATTCTACAATCTATGATGAAATTATCATGTTGTTAGAACACAAAAAGAGTATCATAAGAAATATTTCTCCAGAAATAACTTTGCCATATATTTCATCTCTAAGGTTACATTCTAAATACACGCAAGCAGAAGCACTTGCTGGACTTGGATATTTTGATTTGCAAAAAAACCATACTATACAGACTGGAGTATTATACATCAAAGACAAAAAGACAGATGTGTTTTTCATTACATTAAACAAGAATGAAAAAGACTATTCTCCAACTACGATGTACAATGACTATGCAATTAATGAAAATCTCTTCCATTGGCAAAGTCAAGCATCAACCAGGATTGATTCTAAAACCGGACAGAGATATATTAACCACAAAGGTATGGGTCATACAATCCTTCTTTTTGTGAGAATAAACAAAAGTGTCAATTCTTTAGCTCAACCCTATTATTTCTTGGGGCCAGCGGAATATGTGAGTCATGAAGGCGAAAAACCGATTAACTTCGTATGGAGACTAAAATATCCAATGCCTGCTCACTTATTAAGAGAGACCTCAAGACTTGTTGTAGGGTGACCACAAACACCTATATTTTATGTAGTCCCCCCACCTTTCCACAACAGATCTTTTTCGGCAAATTAATCTACTTTTAGATGATATCTCTACAATAAACAATATTCTAAAATGTAACCTAATTTAGTGGAGCGTGTAGCAATGACTTCAAGAAATACCCATGTGTGTCCCGTACAACTATCCGGCAGCCTTGATAACAGAATCAGGAAATGGCTGCAGAATCCGCAGAAGATACTTGCCCCTTATGTCAGGGAGGGTATGGATGTGCTGGAGGTTGGCTGCGGTCCGGGTTTCTTTACCCTTGATCTGGCCTGGATGGTCGGCAACAGCGGTAAGGTGGTGGCCGTTGACCTGCAGGAAGGCATGCTTGAGCAGATAAGGGAAAAGATCCGGGGGTCTGAGATCGAGCAGAACGTCGAGCTGCATCAGTGCACCGAGGACAGGATTGGCGTATCCGGAAGCTTTGATCTTGTCTTCCTCTTCTATGTGGTACATGAGCTGCCGGACAAGGAATCGTTCTTCAGTGAACTGGTATCCGTGCTCAAAGACGGTGGCCGCATATACATGGAGGAGCCGCCCTTCCATGTTTCCAAAAGGGAATTCGAGGAGAGCCTCAGGATAGCCGGCGATGCCGGGCTTAGGGTTGCGGACAGGCCGGGGCGTTTTCCTGACAGGGCGGCGGTGCTGGAAAAGGCGTAGGAGCTATTTGATCACTTATTTACTGTAAGAACGATTGGAGAACTGATAGCACACAACCACCCGCCGCAGGCGGCACGACCCTTTGCTGCTGAACTAGTGGAGGGACATTAATGCAAGCTACTGTTCACTAAAGTTCAAAAGGAATATTTTTTATTGCATGGACTATCAGTAATTTCCTGCCAGAAGTTCATCGAAATCCGGGTGAAACCTAGTTTCTTGGTAGTGGAACAAAAGGAAGCCACGTATATCTCAAAAATTTACATTGACCACACTCTGTGGAAATCCTGCTGAAATAAATGCAATGGTCTTCAGTACATTGTGAAGGAATGTGCCGCCTTCGGCGGATGGTTACGTTGTTCCTTCTCTTGGAGGGACAAATCTTAATTGCTCATTGGCACATACAAAATATTTAAAAACCTCAAAGCATCGATGCCCATGGATTCAAAAACCCCGATTCCGTCAAAAGAACAACTCCTGCCTATCCTCAGAGAGTTTTTCAGTAAAGAGGAATGTGTTGAGCTTGCCTATCTTTTTGGCTCGGTGGCAGAGGGTAAATCCACCGCTTTGAGTGACATTGACATAGGCATTTACCTGTCCCGCGGGCTGACGAAAGTCCAGAGGAACAAAAAGCGTCTTGAACAGATTGCAGGTTTATGTGATCTTCTCAGAACCGATAGGATCGACCTGCAAGTGCTCAACGATACACCTCCGGTACTCAGCTTTGAGATAATCCGGCCCAATGTTCTGGTGTTTGAAAGGGACAGTGATCTGAAGGTGGATGTAGAGCAGAGTATCATGTCCGTGTACCTTGACTGGAAATATTACGAGGACCGCATGAACCGGCACAGACTGGAAAGGATTCTGGAAAAGGGGCTGGCATAATGCACTACGGGGACAGAATACAAAGGAAACTTGATTTCATGCAGAAGTGTGTCAGCTATCTTGGATCCGTGGATGCAGACAGCTCCGAGCTTGAGGATAATTACGAGCTTCGTAGTGCTGTTGAGCGTAACTTCCAGCTAGCAATTGAAAGTGCGATAGACATCGGCGAGATGATAATTTCCAGAGAAGGATTCGAAAGGCCTGAGATTTACAGAAGTGTATTTCTAATATTGGGGAGGAATGGGATAATTCCCGAGGATTTTGCAAAAGAATTCGCCCAGGCAGCAGGATTCAGGAATGTTCTTGTTCATATGTATGAAGAAGTGAATATCGATATCCTTCATATGTTCCTGACAGAAAGGCTGGAGGATTTCGATGAATTTGCAAAGTACATAGCACAGTACCTAAACAGAAACTCCTGAGTAGAATCCTTTGATTTGTGTCATAAGCCTGGAGCACGATGCTTAATTCTTATTCTCTCACTGGAATTTTCTATCACTAATCTGAAATGCATCAAAAAAGAAAAACCATCCTGGCCTTCAGGCCGGGCAGATAACCAAAATCCAAAAGTTCACATCATATGCACTGTCACGGTCTCGCCTTCCTCAACCGCATCCAGCACACTTTCTGCTACAGTGGAATCGTTCCTGACCTTGATATCACCATGACGTCCCACGGTTGCCGAGAACAGGAACCTGTCCCCTGCGTATATTTCCACATCCTGTGCCGCCAGTTCGGGAACATTGAGGATCACGTGCCTGTCGGTACGCTCTATAATGGGTCGCTGGGGCTTAATCTCCTTTTCTTCACCCTGCTTCTTTTGCTCCTTCTCATCGGACCTGCGTACGTCAATGTGGATACCTAGCATCCTCTCGATGTCATCAATGGTGCTGCCGCCCTTGCCTATAATGCGGGGCAGGTCCTTTTCACGTACCTTGACCAGCGCCCGGCTGTCCGAGACCATCTCTACGCTGACGGGACCGCTGGCATAGTCCTCCAGCACTTCCTGAACCTCTCCCTCTGCAAGTTTCCAGGATGGTTTTCTCTCCTGCTCCTCTCCCAGGGGCATCACAACGACCTGCTCGCCGTATGTGTATATCTCGAACTCGCTCTTTCCTGTCTCAAAGTCCGATATCAGGATGACGGGTCTTGCAAGATCCTGCTCCATCATGCCTGCTGGCACTTTCACGGTGAACTGGAGGATCTGCACCTTGGCAACCTCTCCTTTATCGATGAAGATCACAGTATCAACGACCTGGGGTATCACACCAAGCTCAACCCTGCCGATAAGTCTCTGGATAGCATCCACGGCCCGGTTGGCATGCACGACTCCTATCATTCCAACACCTGCAAGCCTCATGTCCGAGAATATCTCAAAGTCCTTTGTCTTGCGTACCTCATCGTAGATCGTATAGTCCGGGCGTACAAGCAGGAGCACGTCCGCGGTGTTCTCCAGGCTGTCATCAAGGGGTGCATACTGGGTTATCTCGTTCGGTACCTGCAGGTCCCTGGGGGATTCCATGGTCTTGACAACAAATCCCTTATTGTTCAGGTAAGTTGCCACACCAGCGGCAAAAGTGGATTTTCCTGCACCGGGAGGTCCTGAGATAAGAATTCCTCTCTGGTCGCGTATTCTCTCCTTGAGCTTATCGCTCAGGCGGTACTGTTCCAGTGATACCGATGCCACAGGACGCACTGCGGTTATTTCGAAATCATCGGAGAACGGGGGATTTGCAATGGCTATTCTCATATTGCCTATCTGCAATACCGATGCCCCGCTGAAGGAGAGCTCGAAGAAAGAGTTATGGTCCGAGCGTGCCCTGTCAAGCAGCTCTCTTGACATATCCTTCAGTTCTCCGTAAGTGCTGGGTACATCGCCTATCTTGACGTATCTTACGTCCCCTATGGAGCCTTTCTTTGCCATGGGAGGGACTCTGTTCTTAAGGTGGACCGACATGGTATCCGGTGTGAAGAACTTCTCTATGCTCAGGGGCTCCGGGTCCTTTGGTTCGGGCTTGACAAATTCCACATCTATGCCCATAGCCTTTGCGACCATGGACTGTATCCTGTCACCTGTAATGAACTTCGCTCCAAGCTCGATTGCCGTTTCACGTATCAGGGAATCGATCTCCCCACCCCTGGCAAGTTTTACCTGGTCGAGGTTCGGTCTTTTACCATGGAAGAAAAGCTTGATCCTGTTCTCGTTTGCCAGATCCTGCAGTCTCTGCAACTCCTCGAGTCCCTCGAACCCGATCTCAAGTCCGCGGTTTGCCTGTGCTTCAAGCTCCGCCACCACGGCTTCGGGAATAACTATACTGGAACCCTTGAAATCTCCCCTTTTCACGCCTTCAGAAATGATCGCATCTATAACTGAACTCGTATCAGGGACGACTTTCTGTCCGTCCTTGCTACCTTCTATCATAATGAGCTCTATGAAGTGGATTCTATAATTCAGTTGCGACCCCGGTAAGCCGGTAGTGGCACCACCGGTAGATATTTTCCCGGGCCGCATCAAAAATATCAGTACACGTCTTCAGGGTCAAATATTTTCTTCCCTGTTACATCTCCTTCGATCGTGCGGTAAAAACATGATCTGTAGCCTGTGTGGCATGCGCCGCCTTCCTGCTCGACCATGATCAGGACCGCATCCATGTCGCAGTCGATGTAGATTGCTTTTACATCCTGCATATGGCCGGAGCTCTCTCCTTTTTTCCAGAGTTTGCCACGGCTGCGGCTCCAGTAGTGGACTATTCCTGTCTCAATGGTCTTCTCGAGTGCTTCCCTGTTCATAAAAGCGGACATAAGCACTTCTTTTGTATCATTGTCCTGCGCAATTGCCTGTATCAGGCCATTATCATCATACTTCAGCTCATCCAGATCTATCATGGTGTCACCGGTGTTCTCTTAAGATTTTTAATTAACAGCAATCACTAATTGATATATACTATAAAAGTCTATTATCTATCAATATAAATATAATTACTACATAATTATAGATGTAAGTTTACCGATTACATTTACAGAGGGTGAAAACATGGATTATAGTTTCGATGGAACCGGAGGATATCGTATTCCCACCGGTATAAGCGGATTGGATGTACAGCTTGGAGGAGGTGTTCCTCCAGGCACGACAATACTTGCACTGGGAGAGCCTGGAGCAAATTCGGAGATGTTCGCAAAGCAGTTCGTCTACGGAGGGCTCCTGAACAATGAGGATGTCTATTATTTCTCTTCAGAACACCCCGTATCCGAGATCATTCATGAAATGGAGGATCACAAATGGGAAGTAGGAAAGCACATCGAGAACGGCAGTCTCCAGTTTATCGATGCTTACGGTCCCAGGTTCTACAATGTGCTTCCCAAAGAGTTCACAAGTAATCTTTCTGCAAAGGATTTCCTGAAAAAAGGGACTGATTCCCTGAACCTGCTCAAATCCACGGTCATGTACAAAAGAGAGAACAAGTACCGTGGTGTGGTCGATTCGATCTCCTATTTCCTGCGTGCATATGATCTCAATACTGTCGTGGAGGCCATAGAGATAGTATCTTCCGTTGGCAAGGCAACGGGAGCCATCCAGCTCATACTCATGACCAGCGGCATGCATGATGCAATTACCGAGAACAATCTCAAGCACATATGTGACGGTGTCATCGAGTTCAGGCTCAAGGAACGCGGCAGTGAGATCGAGCGCACCATCATGATCCGGAAGATGCGCGGGATGATCGTTCCCAACAGGACGATATCATACATTATCACTAACAAGGGAATTGAGCTTGAAACCACTACACGGGTACTCTGAAAAGGACCCTGCAGATTTTATTTTTTTTAACAGATAGGTTTATTGCTTATCTTTTTATTTTATGACGGCTATTTTATTTGTGCAAAACAGGGGATACTGATTTTCATGAAACAAGATTTAGTGCGCATCTTGAGGGATATATTCTCCTCGGCTGGTTACAGTGTTACGGATTCTCATAAGCATGATTTTATCGCTGAGAAGAACGGTCAGAGAACGTACGTCAAATTATCTTCAAATCCGGATTCGGTGGAGATAAAGAACTTTGCCAACCAGATGACAGATGGCGAGGGATTGTACATTATAACAGACAGGACAGACGCTGATATGCTTCAATATGCTGAAGAAGCAGGCCTGAAGGTATGGGATCGTGATGACATGTCCCTGCAGATAGGCAGGGCTGTTGTGGCTGATATTGAAGGCAATGCCATGGATCTGGACCTGCTGGACAGTCCTGCCAGGAAAAGAGTGGTTGCTGCAGCGCCCATTGCAAAAACTGTCACTCCTCAGAGTGCCGATGAGATTGCAAAGGTGGCTATCGAATCTATTTTCGGGAACGGTACAGCTTACAAGGCAGAAGAACCTGCACCTGCATCTGAAGGCTCCGTTCTTTCACGCTATTCTGAGCCTTCACGTGAGCCGGTAATAGCCAGTGCTCCTGTCAGGGAGCAAAGTCAGCAGACCGAAGTTCCAGAAAAAGCTCTGCCGGCAGACAGCATATTACTCAACCTTAAGGCTGTTCCTGTGAATATGACAAAGGAACATGCCATCTCTACCGCAAGGTCCTATGTCTATGATTATAAGGACATAATGCTCAAACTTGTGCCTTTCTGGAAATATGACTATAACCTTAGTACCGAGCAGAGGTACAGGTCCAAGATAGTGGATATATCAGGCGAAGGTTCGGGTTGTGTGAATGCTCTGAATGGTAACAACGAACAGATATCACTGCATGATGTGCGTGAGACGGTTGCAATTCCGGATGTACGTTATGAGGTAAAGCACCCTCAGACAGTTGAGGAGGAAGCGAAAAAGGAGCTTCTTGATGGCATTATCGACGAGCACACAAAGGACCTGCGCTTTGATGCCACCCAGGGCGAGGCGATCATATCCGAGCACAAGAGATTTAAGCCTGCACCCGATGATATCGAGCTAAATGTACAGCTGGTCTATGTACCCGTATGGGAGGTCAAAGGACCTCGCAATTCCGTTGAGATAAATGCTTACAATTCGGAAGTGTTGCGAAATCCTGTGGATGATGATGCAGAGTTCGTATAATCGTCCTTTCAAGACTTCAGATATTCGTTCGTACATGTGCGAATATTTTATATATCAAAAACCCATATAAGGGATTACCGGCTTAAATCACCTTGTGGTATAGACAAAGAGGAATAAATATGGTAGAAGTAAGTGAGAAAGCAGCAGCAGAATTAAAATCATTGCTCGAGGAGCAGGACAAACAGGACCATTCATTAAGGATATTCATAGCAGGAATGAGCTGCTGTGGTGTTCAGTACGGAATGTCACTGGAAAATGAGATCAGCGAAGAAGAAGACGTTACTGAGGAAGTAAACGGCCTTAAGATCGTTATGAACAAGAATGACGTGGAAGGTCTCTCCTCCGCAACCATTGACTATGTGGACGGACCACAGGGCAAGGGTTTCGTTATCGATAACTCTTCTTCAGCAAACGCATGCGGATCATGTGGTGGCGGTTGCTCTTAAGCACAGTCAGAAGAGCATAAGAATACTTAAATAGTAAAATTCAATTATTGCTACAAGGTGATTATATGTTTCCGGGAATCGGCGGCAGGGGAATGAACCCTGCAAAAGTCAAGCAAATGATGAAACAGATGGGTATAGACATCAAAGAAGTCAACGATGTTGAACAGGTCATCATTAGAACTCCTGATAAGGACATTGTGTTCAATGATGCAAACGTATCCATCATGACAGCACAGGGTACGGATACCTATCAGATAGTCGGTACCCCGGAAGAGGTTGCCAGGGAAGTTGAAGTACCTGACGACGATGTAAGGCTGGTAGCAGAACAGACCGGCGTCTCAGAAGACGAGGCAAGAGAAGCACTGAAGAATGCCAACGGTGACCTGGCGGAAGCCATACTGGCACTCTCAGCCTGATCTCTTTTTTCCTGTCTTTTCTTATCTTTTCTTTATATTTCAGTTACTTTCTTCTGAGCCTATCCTGTGTAATTTTTATCCAATGACCAAAATAGGTTTATACTAATATCATGATTATACATGATGGATGGGAACTATTAACCTCTGGTTTCATTATCTCTTCCTTTTCAGTATCCACCAATAACAATACATTGAGCTGAAATGCATTCCTATGCAGGCTTTGTTGAGTGGTTTCTGAGTTAAGTTCGATCGACCTGAAACAAGGTCGGGTCTTGTGAGATATATAATCATTAATAGTTAGGAAAGGAGTGTAAATGTCTGATAACTTTGATGTCAAACTGGATACAAAGAGTTACCTTCCGGACCCTTCCGTAAAGGAAGACTCATGGATGGGGGATTATGAAAAGGCCTATGATGAATCCGTAAAAGACCCGGAGGCTCACTGGGAGAAGGTTGCGGAGGAACTCGAATGGTTTGAGAAATGGGACCGTGTAAGAGAATGGGAGCACCCTTATGCAAAATGGTTCGTCAACGCCAAAATGAACATTACCTGCAATTGCCTGGACCGGCATGTGTTCAACGGGAGAAAGAACAAGGTAGCTCTCATATGGGTTGGGGATGACGGAGAAGAGCAGGTGATAACATATCGTCAGCTTTACCGTGAGGTTATGAGGTTTGCAAACGGACTCAAGTCCCTGGGAGTTGGAAGAGGTGACCGGGTGTGTATCTATATGCCCCTTGTTCCAGAGCAGATAATTGCAATGCTCGCATGTGCCCGTATAGGTGCGGTACACAGTGTCGTCTTCGGAGGTTTCGGCTCCAATGCCCTGCGCTCCAGGATAAAGGATGCACAGGCAAAGATAGTAGTCACAGCAGATGCAAGCCTCAGACGTGGTAAACGCCTGGACCTGAAATCCATTGTCGACGAAGCCGTAGTAGGTTCTTCAAGCGTTGAGAAGATCGTCGTTCTCAGAAGGATGAAGCCACAGATGGAGCTCTTCTCGGAGATCGAGGTTGATTTCTACGAGATCATGGAAGGCGTGGAGAAGGAATGCGAGCCTGAGGTCATGGATGCCGAAGACCCTCTCTTCATTCTCTATACAAGTGGTACCACAGGTCCTGCAAAGGGAATTGTCCATGCCTGCGGAGGATATATGGTGGGCACATACTATACCACGAAAAACATGTTCGACCTCAAAGAGGGGGATGTTATGTGGTGTACTGCAGACCCCGGCTGGATCACAGGTCACAGTTACATAGTCTACGGTCCGCTTGCAATGGGCGCTACGATCCTGATCTCCGAGACAACACCTGATTATCCGGATCCGGGTGTCTGGTGGGATATGATCGAGGAGTTTGACGTTACGGTCTTCTACACCGCACCCACGGCTATCCGCATGTTCATGAAGCTGGGTGAGGAGTGGCCGAACAAATATAACCTGGGCTCCCTCCGGGTACTGGGTTCTGTGGGCGAACCTCTCAATCCGGAGGCCTTCGAATGGTACTACCGTGTAATCGGAAAGGAGAAGTGTCCGATACTGGATACCTGGTGGCAGACCGAAACGGGTATGCATATGCTCACAACTGCGGTGGGCGAGCCAATGAAGCCCGGATTTGCGGGCAGGCCCGTACCCGGAATAGTTGCCGATGTGGTGGATGAGAACGGTGAGCCGGTGCCTCCCGGGACTGGCGGTTTCCTGGTAATAAAGGAACCATGGCCGTCCATGATGAGGACCGTTTACAACAACGATGAGAGATACCGCCAGTACTGGAACTCCATCAACAACTACTATGCAGCCGGTGACCTTGCGGTAAAGGATGAGGACGGCTATATCATGATACTCGGACGTTCGGATGATGTGCTGATCGTAGCCGGGCACAATATCGGCAGTGCGGAAGTGGAAAGTGCCCTTGTGTCCCATGAGGTGGTTGCTGAAGCCGCAGTTATCGGAAAACCTGATCCGCTCAAGGGTGATTCCATCAAGGCTTTCATTATACTCCGCATGGGTTACGAGCCCGCTGAGAAGCTGAAACTTGATCTGCTGTATCATGTGAGGATGAACCTGGGCCCCATCGCCATGCCTTCGGAAATAGAGTTCGTGGACTCTCTTCCCAAGACCCGCAGCGGAAAGATCATGCGCAGGGTGCTCAAAGCACAGGAGCTTGGCATGGATCCCGGGGATGTTTCAACTCTGGAGGAATGATTTTTCTTTCCTCTTTTTTTCCTCCCTTTAAAACTATAGCAATAGTTATGAAGTATGCACCATAACTAATATCATCAGGGTGACAACATGATGGATTTTTTTGAGCTTTACCTTTCGGAGGACTGCCCGTACGGTGATGAGACCACAGAACTTCTGGATATTCAGGGCAATGGCAGGCTGCGGATAATTTCCCGGGAACACGGGGTTGCTGCATGTATGGATGACCTGGCTGACTTCTATAAAAAGAAGGGTCTGGAAGTTGTCACGTGTCCCGATAACGGTGCTGAGTTCTATCCCAATGATGTGATATTCGAAGCTCAGGGTGAGCTGCCGGTGCTTTTTAAACTCTGGCGCGTGTCCCAGACATTTCTCTCACTGGTATGTGCCATAGCTTCCAATACCCGCATTGCCGTTGAACTTGCTCATAAGGTCAATGCAGGTGTGGAAATTGCAACCAGCAGGAAGACACATCCGGGATTCCGGAAATACGAGCTCAAGGCCGTAAAGACCGGAGGAGGCCAGCATCATCGCAACTCCCTCAGTGATTCCATCCTTGTCACACAGAATCATTTCAACGTGGCCGGAGATTTCGGAAAACTTCGGGCCATGAAAAAGGTCGAGATTGAACCAAGGACCCGGGAGGAGGCCTTCAAATACGCTCCCCTTGCGGATGTACTGCTTCTGGACCATTACAGTCCTGAAGAGCTGGAAACCCTCGTGCCGGAACTTCGGTCCGTGAATCCGCACATTGAGATCGGGGTCGGCGGTATTGATCTTAAAATGGTTTCCGAGTATGCAAAACATGTGGATTTTATCGTGACGAGTTCTCTTTATTATTCAAAGCCTCTGGATCTGACCACTAAAATAAGAAAACTTTGAATGGTATTTTTCAGGCCACATAGTAAATTATTTATATTATAAGCACAAAGGTTGTGTGTAAGGCATGCATTACCGGTGCAAACAGCCCGCGCCCTCGGGGGAGGGTGGCGGAAGCATGTTTCCTGCTAAAGGATACCGAAAAGATAATTAAATCAATAGATCATTTTTCATTCAAAAGAAAAGGTGTTAATATGAGCAAACCGGAATTATTGGATTTCAGTGCAACATGGTGCGGACCCTGCAAGATGCAGAAGCCTTTCCTTGATAAGGTAAAGGAAGAGTTCGGAGACCAGGTTGATGTAAAGGTCATTGATGTGGATCAGAATCAGGAAATGGCTGCAAAATATGGCATACAGGCTGTTCCGACACTCATTATAGTGAAGGACGGAGAGGCAGTCAAACGCTTTACAGGCGTGACCACTGCCGGTATCCTGATCGAGGAACTCAAGAAAGTACTCTAAGTGCTTTCATCTTTCTTTTCTTTCCTTCCGTTTTTCTTATTCACTTTATTCAGACTTTTTTCCTGAAAAACATGTATATACTTTGAGATTAATCCCTGTCCGAGGGATAAGGATATTGCAGGAAATGGTCGACCTTGGGATCATGGTTTTCAGGCAGAAGAACTCGAGAGGTTCCTTCAAGCCACATCTGTCTGTAAAGTTTAGGTCCGGGGAAGACGAACTGGTCACATTCTCCATAGATACGACAAGGACCCCTGCGAAGTATCCGCAACCTGATGCCTATCTTATCACTCATGCACATTCCGATCATAACGGCAAATCTGCAATGCTTTCAGATCGTTCCATATGCACAGGGAAGACCGCCCATGCCCTTGAGATCCGGCATGACAGGGACTATAAGGGCAGGACCGTGGAACTTGGTGCTTCCATTGAGGTCAATGGTGTCAAGGTCAGTACATTCCCTAATTTTCATACCGTGGGTTCAAGTGCCTTCTACTGGGAAAATGATGTGGGAACCCGCATACTTGTCACAGGTGATGTAAAGGATGCCTCGCAGCTTCCGGAGTGTGATGTACTCATAACCGAGGCCAACTACGGGGATCCCGGGGATACCACTTGTTATTTTGATGATGATATCCAGGGATTCTCCTCTGCGCTGGAGGATAACAGCTGTGTTGCCTTTGGAGCCTATGCTTTCGGCAAGGCCCAGCGGGCTGTGGAACTGATGCGCAGCTGCGGCTACGACGGGGCCGTGGAAATGGAAGAGAAATCCCTGCAACTGACACGCTCCCTGCTTGATGATGCAGGTGAACTCGCATGTATCGGTGAATCATGCGGGGATTCCGTCTGCATCGTACCACCCTGGGATCTTGATAAACTGCCATCGGATATGGCTAAGTTTGTCATGACGGGCAGAGCTGACTATCGCTATCCTGCCATTCAGATAAGCGACCATCTGGATGCACGGGGACTGACATCAATGGTCCACCAACTTGATCCGGAATTTACAGTGGTCTATCATCCCGGAGGACACAGGCCCGGAAAGTTTGCCGGCCATCTGAACTCTCAGGGATTCAATGCAATTGCAATTGACAAAATAAACAATGTTCTGAGCAATGAGTTTATCTAGTAGTGTCCTGTATGCAGGATAAAACTTTATATAACTAACAGTTTTTTATAGTACCCGGATATCCAATTATTCAGGAGATTATCAATTGCCAAAACCGTCCAAGAAAAAACAACCTAAGGCTGCTTCTAAGAAAAAGGCCGCCGAAGCCTCTGAAACCGAACAGGTTGAGACTGTCGGAAAGGTTGCCTATAAGCCAAAAACTCCCGAAGAGAGAAAAAAGGCACATGTAGAAGGTATCATCAAGACCGCAGTTGCAGCTCTGCTAGGTATCGTAGCCGGTATTGTTGCCAATTTGGTCTATGGAGCGGGGACCGATACTGTATGGTATGCCGTACTGATCATAGTTGCGGGATTTGCGTACTATATCCAGAGGGTGATCTTCCCGCTGATCAAGATAAACACCAAAGAATTCGGTTTTAAGGACTGGTTCTATGTGGAGTTCATAGTCATTGACTTCTGTCTGGTGACATGGACACTGCTTCTGAATTGATATCTTTTTTCATTACTTTCATTTTTATTGACAGGGATCTTACATGCGAATAGCCATACTGAACAAAGACAGATGCCAGCCAAGACGTTGCAGTCACGAATGTGAAAAGTACTGTCCCAGAGTGAGGACCGGTGATGAGACCATTGTTTTCCAGGAAGACGGAAAACCGTCCATCTCCGAAGAACTCTGCGTGGGCTGTGGTATCTGTATCAACAAATGTCCGTTCGATGCCATCATGATCATAGGCCTTCCGGAAGAGCTCACGGAACCCACACACAGGTACGGTCCGAATGCCTTTGCACTTTACGGGCTTCCGGTCCCGCAGGTAGGCAGGGTGACAGGTATCCTTGGTCCGAACGGTATCGGTAAAAGTACAGCCGTACAGATACTCTCCGGAACCCTCGTACCCAACTTCGGTGAGGGTGAAGGTAACTGGGAAAGAGTGCTTGAATATTACTCCGGCACGGTTCTTTATGATTATTTCAGTGATGTGGTGGATGGTAATATCAAGGTCTCACAGAAACCACAGTACGTGGACCTGATCCCAAAGGCATTCAAAGGCAAGACAAGTGAACTTCTAGAGAAGACCGATGAGCGTGGTGTTCTTGACGAGCTGGTCGAGAGACTTGACCTGTCCCACATAATCGACAGGAAGATCACAGAGCTCAGTGGAGGAGAACTCCAGAGGGTTGCCATTGCTGCCTGTGCAGCCAAGGATGCGGATTTCTATTTCTTTGACGAGATAAGCCCCTACCTTGATATCTACCAGCGTATCAATTCCGCCCAGCTCATACAGGAAATGGCAGAGGAAAAGGCGGTGCTGGTGGTAGAGCACGACCTTGCGATACTTGACATGCTTGCAGATGTGGTACATGTGGCCTACGGTCAGCCCGGTGCCTATGGTGTGATAACCTATCCGAAGGGTGTACGTATCGGAATCAACCAGTATCTTAAGGGTTATCTGCCCGAGGAGAACGTGCGTATCCGTCCGGAAGCTATCAAGTTCGAGGTACACCCCCCGAGAGAAGAGACAGATGTGGAAACACTTGTGGAGTATAACAGCTTCTCCAAAAGCTATGATGAGGCTTTCTCCCTTGAAACAGAAGAGGGCTCCCTGAGAGAAGGTGAGGTGCTGGGTATAGTAGGTCCAAACGGTATCGGTAAGTCCACATTCGTCAAAATGCTTGCAGGCGAGATCGAACCCGATGAAGGCGAACTTGATCTGGACATCTCCATATCATACAAACCCCAGTACATCAAGGGCGACAGTCCCCTGCAGGTACAGTATTTCCTTCGTGGCATCTCCTCGAAGTTTGATACGAGCTACTTCCAGTCCGAGGTGGCAAAACCGCTGCAGCTCGAGCAACTCTATGAACGCTCCCTGACAGATCTCAGTGGTGGAGAGCTACAGAGGGTTGCGATCGCAGCCTGTCTCTGCCGTGATGCGGACATGTATATTCTCGACGAGCCAAGCGCACACCTGGATGTTGAACAACGTTCAATGACCACCAGGGTGATCAAGAGATTTGCAGAGAACAGCAGTAAGACCGCGATGGTAGTTGACCACGATATCTATATGATCGACATGCTCAGCGAGCGTCTGATCGTTTTCGAAGGTGAGCCTGCGGTCTACGGTAAGGCACACCAGCCTGCCAGTATGCAGGCCGGAATGAACCAGTTCCTTGAAAATCTGGATATCACCTTCAGGCGTGATGAGGATACGTCCCGGCCTCGTGTCAACAAGCCTCATTCAAGACTTGACAGGGAACAGAAGGCTAAAAAGGAGTACTACTATCATAATATAGAGTAGTATTCTTTACTTTTTTCTCTGAACTGATTACATTTCCAGATGTCCCAGTTCTCTTCTGAGAATTTCATAAAAGCGTTCCCTGGCATATTTTTCTCTCCAGGGGTAATGTCCGCAGTCCTTCAGCAGTACACAATGGAAATCCCTGAGTGTTCTCTCCAGCGGTTTCCTGACACCTTCAAAGGGATGTGGATCGTGATCGCCGTGTATTGCCACCACAGGACATCTGATGTCTTTTCCCATCCTGAGCAGTTTACCGCTTCTTCTCAGATAACTGGCTTCATTCCACACACTTCTGTTGATCTCGTGGCTGAATTCTGCAGTGTTCTCCTTGAAAGGTAACAGATGGAATGAATCGACGCCTGATATGAGTTTTCCGAATTTTGCAAAAAAATAGTTCTTATTCTTTACAGAGGGATCGCTCATCTTTGCGCTGAGATGAAGATATTCTTCCATTTTGTTCTCGCTCATGCGTTCCAGTCGCTTTTGAATGATTGTGGGGGCATAGCTTTCCTCAAACGGACCGCTGGCAACCAGGATGAGTTTTTTGACATAATTTGAATGTCGTGCTGCAAACATAAAGGCAAGCCAGGCACCCCATGAGTGCCCGACCAGTGATACCGGCAGTTTACCGTGCCTTTTCAGGATATCTCTCAGTTCACTTATCTGTCCGTCAATGCTCATTGAGGTCTGCAGGGGTTCCAGTACTCCGGTGGATGACCTGTTTGAAAGCTCCATGGCCAGCTCTGCCACGCTTCCCGGTGCCCCGGGTCCTCCGTGAATGACTGCAATATCGTATGGCTCTTTTCCATATCTTTTAAAGTTCGGATACATTTTATGCTCTTTCTTTTCTGTCCGATTTTCAGTACCCTGTACTTTTAGAGATTCAATGCAGATATGTTTATTTCAAAGCCATGTATTTGCTTTTTCTCTCTAAAAAATCAGGATAAACCTCTTCGATATTTATAAATACATTCGTGTTCCTTGAAAATATAGGAGTGAATCAAGCAGCCCTATCTATTAGATATATTGTCCGCTAGCGGCTGCTATATATCAATTAAGAATGGAGGAAACTAAACCATGCTGTCAAAGATACCAACGGATATAGACAAGGTCAAACCCGAAGACATCAACAAAGAGATATTAAGGGCCGCAATAGTTGCCGAACTCGATGCCATCAACCTTTATGAACAGATGGCTGAAATGACCGAAAATGACGAGGTCAAAAGAGTGCTTCTGGATGTTGCGCTGGAAGAGAAGACCCATGTGGGGGAGTTCCAGACCCTTTTATTGAGGGAAGATAAGC
Organism: Methanolobus zinderi; assembly: GCF_013388255.1. Taxonomy (NCBI): domain Archaea; kingdom Methanobacteriati; phylum Methanobacteriota; class Methanomicrobia; order Methanosarcinales; family Methanosarcinaceae; genus Methanolobus; species Methanolobus zinderi. The sequence goes on along the minus strand of NZ_CP058215.1, from coordinate 2,581,098 downwards.
AACAGGAAGAAGAGCTCAAGGCCGGTGAGGAAGAGGTCAACGAAGAACTCTCAAAGTGAACACGGAGGTCAGGACATGTTTTCGGAAATACCTGTCAATCTCAAAATAGTGGATGAAGAGGACCTTGATAAGGAGATCATGAGAGCTGCCATGATCGCAGAGCTCGATGCCATCAATCTTTATGAGTCCATGGCCTCGCTAACTGAAAGTGAGGACCTCAAGGAGATCTTACTTGATGTGGCCAGGGAGGAAAAGGTCCATGTGGCAATGTTCCAGACAGTGCTAATGGAAGTTGATAAAGAATACCTTAAGGTAATGTCAGAATATTCTCTCGGAGGAGGGAAGGCTTAAGATTAAGATATCTGACCATGCTCCGGAAGAGTCATGGTCCCTCCGCTTTTCTGCTTGCAACCGTGTAGGCGTCATATATGTTATAGAGCCAGAACAGGGCAAGTATGATAGCAGTTACTCCCAGATGCAGTGTCAGTATCAGGGTGAATGCAATGGCAAAGTACAGAAGTCCCTTTCTGGGATCATTGTTTCTGATCTGACCCAGTCCCGGGAATATCAGTGAGAACAACGCGGACTTCCAAGGCTCAGGTTTTTCTTCTTCTTCTTCAACAACCCTTTTATCTTCTGCTGCCATATCTTCTTCATCTTTCAGGCTACATACCCCCAAATAAATTTACTCTCCGCTACTATATTAGAATTTTCCCGTCAGTTGCGCTTTGCCAGGACCGCTCTTAATCTGAGAACACCTGCGTTGAGTATCTTTTTTATTTCAGGGGATTGTGTTGCCTTCTGTTCACCCGATCTTTTCCTTTTCCCGGTTTTAAGATACCATGTAAGGAATTCGGTGGAGATTATTATTCCCATCAGGGTCGACCAGATGACCAGCAGGATGTGGAAGTTATTCACCGGCACAAGTCCGTCTGCAAACAAAAAATGCCTGTATGAGAGAAATGCTACGCTTGTTCCGGGTAATATGATTACTGCGAGTATGGGTATGACCAGCAGGGTCAGCATTGCTAGTCTGGACGACACTGCCACCAGAATGAAAAGCACCGTCAGGGCAAATACTGTAAAAAGCATTGCAGAACCGATAAATGCGAGTAATTCCATTGCTACCCTCTTATTATGCCAATTATTTATAAACTCTATTTATATATAGATATGCAATTGCCGGTATGATCGCGAGTATACAGAACAGGGTGATAAATGACGATACCATGAATCCGGCAGCTTCCACACGCCCGACTTCAGGATTTGCATCTGCTGGATTCGCATCATTATGGATTTCTGTATCTTCCCCGTATTCCTGCACAGTCTCTGCTGTTTCTTCCGGTACAATGCTCTCTGTCATATCATCCACATACAGCACCGTTTTTTCCGAACTTGAACTTCCACTCTGGTCCTGCTCGTCTGTATAATCAACTCTTGCAGCACCCAGATCAAGTTTTCCGGTGGCCTCTGTTACCAGCACGTATTTTATCTCTTCTGATTCACCTGCATCAAGGCTGCCTTCCCATGTGTTGCTGCCGGATACCATTGTGAACTGGCCGGGAACACTATCGGAAAGTCTGACTTCTACTTTCCTGCTGCCGGAATTTATAATGTTAACAGTAACTTCCACTTCTTTTCCCGGAAGTGCGTAATTTGGTGATACGTATTTTTCCACTACGACCCTTGAACCGTGTATCAGGTATTCTCCCTCAACAGGGCCGGACTTCACAGTATATGCCTTTCCGCCGTCCTTCCATTGCACAACTGCCTGCTCGAATGTATATTTTCCCGGAAATGTGGGTTTTGCAAGGTATTCGATTTCTTTTGCAGAATTTGCTTCCACCATTAATGTCCATTCGGTATTTTTCAGGTCGTAGGGAATCAATGATGGGTCAAGTACGTCACTGACCGTTACTGCTGTGGGAAAATCAGCTGTATTCTCCACGGATATGCTGATCCTGAAATATTCCTCAGTTCCGGATTGAACGCTGCTGTCGGGTTTTTCAACTATTTCAACACTCTTTTCAACGGAAATATAAGGCTCGATCAGAACTTCAGTTTGTCCCGATCCTGAGTATGGATTTCCCTTATAATCATAACCAATTACCTCGGATTCGATCTTCACTGTTTTTGCAACAGGTGTCACAGGTGCTGATATAGGTATTATAAATTTTTTTATCTTTGTGGGTTCAAGTTCAGAGTGCTGCATCTCTGGTTCACTGACATCAGCTTCGTTGGAACCTGTGCTTACTATCAGGCCGTGCAACGGAAGGGTTCCGTTATTGGTTACCATGAACTGATAATCTATTGTCTCTCCTGATTCATAGCTGTCCTTATCCGTCACAGTGTCTATTTTGATCTTCGGTTTTCCGGGTCTCAGTGTTTCCATGGAGACTTCCTGTGTCCGCTTATTAACATAGATTACATGAACCATGAATTCATCTGAGAACTTTCTGTGGTTGCCTGAGGAATAGATTTCTTCATCAGTGACGCCATCGCCTCTGACTTCTATCTTTGCACCTTCCTCAGTGATATCCTGTAGCTTTACAGTGTAATCCCCATCCTGAATACTGTTGCCAATCCCAAGGGATGTTTTTGCAAGATTTGTTATCCAGACCCTCTCATACTTCTGCCTGTGCACTTCAAGTGACACGATGCCATTGCTGATATCCAGGACATCGATCTTCAGCTCTCCATTATAGATCTGTTCACTGTTAGCTCCCGTGTCCACATAATAGGATTCCGCGAAATCCCGGTTAATGTATAACAGCAAAGTGGCTGAGTTGCTGTCCGTATCCACGGTATGTGCCTTTACGGTAAACTCATTCAGCTCTGCTCTCTCTCCGGGTCCCAGTTCATACATCCCTTTGAATATCCATATGTTCTCGTCACGAAAATCGTAAGCATGAGCTGATGATGTAAAAATAAGTAAAATAAATGTCAGGATTGCCAGCTTCCGTGCAGCCATTATCAACATCTATGTATTTTTATCTTTTAAATGTTATTGTATTCTTGCTTACGGTAGCCCTCATAAGAACATACAATCCAGCTGCAACCAGGGAATAGATCAGGATCCATATACCCGATTCCATTGAACCTATGCTCTCTATGGAGAGGCGTGTTACAAGGTTTAGGGGTGAATTAGTGAAGAGATATGATACCATAAAGAGAAAGATCAATATCATAGAGTAAAGTAGCTGGGAGACGCCCCTGTCCTTGAACGTCAGGGCTATGCTGCTGCTCAGAAGTACAAGTATCAGTCCTATGATTGTGACCACCAGCAGTATCTCGAAGAAATTACTTATCCTGATCCAGTTTAGTCTTAGTAGCAGCATCCACGCAAAGGACTGCAGGGGCACTATGGCAGTTGCAAGCAGGACCTTACCACTAACGATATCCAGCAGGGATGCTGGGGATGCAAGCAGCAGTTCCATTGTCTTTCTTTCATATTCTTCCGTAATGAAGTCGATAATAAGTCCGCCTGATATGAATGCAGGTGTGAATACAAGCAGTGGGAGAAGTGCCACATAGACAAATTCGAAATAGGTGGAAGAGGTATTGATGCCTCTTTTTATAATATTCACATCGATTGGTGAATAACCCGACAGACGCTGTGTGCGTATATCGCGTACCTGCTGCTCGAACTGCTCAAGTGGTTCTTTTAATTGCATGGAGATAAGTGTGGATTTTATCTCCGACTTGGGGAGATATATCTCCACGTTCAGTATATCCTCTCCTTGCGGGGGTCCGGACGGTATTATTATTATAGCGTCCATCCTGCGTTCATAAAAGTCAGTATATGCCGGAGTAAGGTCACTGTAGAGCTTTGTATTGAGTTTGCTTTCCTGTAGAAGATTGTAAAGTTCGTTATCATCTGTTCCCACAACGGCTATCTTTGTTCCCTGCAGTTCCATGTCTCCCATTGCAGTGGGATCATAGAATGAGGTAAGTCCGATCACAAGGAATGTAGAAAAGGATGCTATGAAGAGCTGGATCAGTACTGAAAGTATGAACGTCTTCTCGTGCATGAGTTCCGAGAACTCTTTTCTTGCAATGCCTCTGATCTTCTTATAGGATTTTCCTGACCTAGCCAAAGAGAATCACCCTCAGGATGAACATGTTATATGCACTGTGAACGATGGTCGCCAGAAGCACTGCCATGAAGTATCTTCGTGTTCCCAGACGATACATACCCAGTGAACTGACCATTGCGGTTGATATATGGAGTAAGAGCGGGATCAGCAGAAGTGTGCCCATTGTCATGACAGAACCAAAGGCCGAACTGGCTATAGGGGAAAGTGTCAGCACAGCAACCGCCTTCTCACCCACAAAGAAACCCGTACCTGAAAGAACCGCCAGTCTGACGGCGTTCTTCAGAGAGACATCTGCAAGTTTTCTTTTGAACAAGGTGTAGATACCTGCTGATTTGACAAGTTCCTCTGCCATGGCCGAGAATATTATCATAGCTATTACAGAATACGGTACAGGTAGATTGAAAAGCATGACTATCAGCATCAACTGGGTCATGTAGACAAACGGTATGAAGACGATGCTGAGCAGGAAAACCGAGCCGTACCTGTGTGACAGGAAGATCTCGAAGGAATCCACGATCTTCTCTTTAATTGTCTTCTGGGTGAAGAGGTCCTCTTCCCTGAAAATGAAAGTCCCGAAGGCAAATGCTGACAGTCCCACAAAGTAGAACGGAATGGTTGAGAACATGTATGTATCAAGCATTATGCTCTCTCCCTCTATCAGGCGGACGATTAGTGTGATAGGGGATATGGAACTTATTGCATGGATATTTGTGAACATGGCCGGGAAGAACAGGTAGCCTGAAATGACCACCGAGAGGAAAACGCTCGCAAATGTCAGCTCCTTAAAGCTTCTTGAAAGGATGGCTCCGAAGAACGAAAGTGCGAAGAACAGCAGTACCACGGGGAATATGGTGGCAAGGATAAGAAACACATTCTTGAGTCCTTCAAAGGCTGTGGGAATTCCCATGATGTAGAAAGTGATAGCAGCCTGTATGAGAAGAGTTACCAGAAGATATGGCACGGTCTTGCCGATAACGATGTCCTTTGCCCTGAGAGGTGCTACGAGTATGAGCTCACCTTTTCTGTTGGTGCGCTCATCCATGACACTGGTGGAGTAGAATTGTGATACGAAGTATATTGGGAATATGAAGAGGAATGCATACAGGATTGCTGTAAAAGGGATCGGTGGGGAGAAATGGGTTGGTGTTGAGATCGTCTGCCGCTGGAAGAAGGTTTTTCCCTGGTATTGGTCAAGTTCTTCTATGTCCTCGGGAGGCATGAATGATGAACCTGAACTGTATGTATCTGGTGTGATTCCCTCGCCGTTTTCATCATTAGTATATGCAGTACTTTGTCTTTCCTCGTCTTCCTCTGTCCCGGCTTCAAGCCTTCCTGCAGTTTCTTCTGCACTCAGGAGCTGGAAGTTCTGGGGTCTCTCCACGTCATGGACTGTTACCCATACAGGGTGACTGTTGTTCACATCATTGTAAGAACTCAGTACTATCTCACGATATTCCTTGATTGTGTTTTCAAGTGCGCTACCGGCGGCGGCTGATTTTCTTGTCTGTGCCAGGTATGCGTTATTCCCGATGATCGTAAGGTCGTCACCGTATCTGTAGAACTGACTTGCTTCATAGGCGGTAACGATACGGGTGTCAAATCTCTGGTCGCTTTCAAGAATATGTTCCAGTCCGGGTTCGGTGGTGGATATACTGTAGATCTCCTGGTTCATGCTCATCTCAGTCTGGGCTGCGGAGGCAGAAGCCAGCACCACCAGTATCAGAGAAATGATGAGCATTGCAGATGATCTTGCATCGAATTTGAGTCTTGACCTGAAGAATTCCCATTTTGCTATTGTGAACCAGCCTGGCATCTAGTTTTATTATGATTTTATTATATTAATATCTATGTAACTAATACACTTATTGACAAATTTCCCAAGCATTATATGTAATAAGAACAGAATTCTTTTCAGAACATCATTTTCGGATGTTTGTGGAGTTGTAAAAATGGCGGATATTCTAGCTCAAACTATACCTTATACCGACATAGCGGTGTCGCAGGTACTGTTCGCACTGGTGGTTCTTATCGCCGGAATAGTGGTTGCGGGGATTCTTTCCGGGATGTTCAGGAACGGTCTTAAGAAAACCAAACTTCCGGAACTCATCATCGAGTTCCTTGTCCGGTTTCTGCGGGCGTTGCTATACGTTGCGGTATTGCTGGCTGTTGTGAGTGCTCTTGGAGTTGACGTAAGCTCGGTGGTCGTCGGACTTTCGGCGGTCATAGGACTGGTTCTTGGCTTTGGTATGCAGGATTCCCTGAATAACGTGGCTGCCGGTGTATGGATCGCATCTCTTAGGCCTCTTGATAAGGGGGAGTATGTGACTGTTGACGGTCTTTCAGGTACCGTGGATGCCGTGGGTATCATGGCTACCGAGCTTCTGACACCTGATAACCAGTTCATAACCATACCTAACAAGCTTGTCTGGGGCAGTCCTATTATCAATGCAACCCGCATGCCAACACGCAGGATCAGTGTTGATGTGGGTGTCAGTTACGGTACTGAGGTCGGTAAAGCGGTCAATGTGGCACTGGATCTGATGAAGGGACATTCACTTGTACTTGATGATCCAGCACCTTCGGTTGTGACGACCGAACTGGCTGATTCTTCGGTCAACCTGCAATTGCGTGCATGGACAAAGACATCCGATTTCTGGCCTGTAAGGAACGAACTGATCAATGGTATATACGATGCTTTCAACAGGGAAGGCGTTGAAATTCCGTTCCCGCAGATGGATGTACATCTGGATAAAGAATAAATCATATGAGGTTGCCACCGGCAACCATTCATTCTATTTTTTATAAAACATTTTATATATTGTAATCTATATTGTGTATTTGTGGAACAGAATATCATCGAAGTCAGTGGACTCAGAAAAGAATACGGGGATTTCGTTGCAGTTGAAAACCTGAGCTTTTCCATAGCAAAAGGCCAGATCTTCGGAATAGTAGGCCCCAACGGTGCTGGAAAGACGACCACACTGAAGATGCTTGGTGGTCTTATCAAACCAAGCAGGGGTGACATCTCCATGAAAGGTCTTGATATGTTCCGTGACTCCGTTGAAATTAAGTCCTTTTTAGGTTTTCTTCCTGAAGAATCACCTCTTTATGAGGGTATGTCTGTGAACGATTATCTGATGTTCTTTGCAGAACTCTATGATATTGATAAGGGCGTGGCAAAAAAGAGGATCTCAGATCTGCTTTTTGATCTTTCGCTCAATGCGGACGGCAAGAAGATAGGTGATCTCTCAAAGGGTATGAAGCGTAAGGTCGCAATCGCCCGCTCTCTTATCAATGACCCCGATATCCTGATCTATGACGAGCCTGCATCGGGTCTTGACCCCATGACATCAAGATATATCACAGACTATGTCCGCTCTCTTAAAAAAGAAGGCAAGACCATCATCTTTACAGCCCATAATCTCTATCAGGTAGAGAGCCTTTGTGACAACATCCTGATACTGAAGAACGGACAGAAGATCATACAGGGAACAGCGGATCATATCCGTGAAGAATACGGTAAGATACAGTACCGTCTTGAGTTCAGGGTCGATGACATCGGGGATTATGATCTTGCAGATGTGACACAGGCAGATGATGCTTATGTTGTAATTACCGATGATATAGATGTGGTCAATAATACTACCAAATGGGTGGCATCCAGAGGCGGGGATATCGTTGAGATGCGAACCATAGTCCCCTCACTTGAGGATATCTTCCTCAGCATCATGGGTGTAGAGCTTTTTGCCGAATGATTTTCTGGCTTTGATTTTTGTATGCGATTATTTTAAATACATATTGTTGCATACGCAACTATTGATATAGCAACAATGGGGATATTTTGATTTCATCATCCGAAAATAAGGACCTTCTAATGAAAAAGGCACATGAGTCCATAGGGAGAGAGTCTTTTTTGCTTGCAAGGCAGGTTCAGACGTTTATTGCAGGGGAACTGGAACCATATGGGATAGGAAGCGGTCAGTTTCCATTTCTGATGCGCCTGCTGCATCGTGATGGCATAAGCCAGGAAAGTCTTACCAGAGCACTGAGCTGTGACCGGGCAACAGGAACCAGGGCCCTGAACAAACTTGAGGAATGCGGCTACGTACGCAGGGAAACCGATCCGCGGGATAAGCGTGCATATTGCGTCTTCCTTACGGACAGGGCAAGAGAGCTCGGACCTGTGATAAAGGAGATATCTTCCCGGATCAACGAAACTGTCTTTAAGGGTTTCACCGGGGAAGAACGGGATAGTTTCATCCTCATGATGAACAGGGCAATAGGCAATATATCTGCCGAGAACGAGGCAAGGAAGGCCCAAAAATGAAGGGTTCCGAAGTCGACCCCGACCCCTATCCGGAAGTCGGGACGGAAAAAAGCACCAAAGGAATGGATACCCTTACCGGTGATCCTAAAAAAGCCATCATAAAGCTGGCACTACCCATGATGTTTGCAATGTCCATCCAGACCATATATAATCTGGTGGATACTTTCTGGGTATCCGGGCTTGGAGCAGATGCCCTTGCAGCTGTAGGCTTCGTGTTCCCGTTCTTCTTTGCTTCCATAGCTCTTTCAAACGGACTCGGTATTGGCGGAGGTTCCGCGATATCCCGCAAACTGGGTGCAAGGAACAAGCATGAAGCTGACAACGTTGCGGTCCACACCATGATCCTGATGCTCATACTGGTGGTACTGTTCGCGGTCCCGCTCTACTTCTATGCAGAAACAATATTCACATTGATTGGGGCCGGAGAGACCGTGGGGCTTGCAACCTCCTACGGAAAGGTAATATTTGCCGGAAGTATCCTGATGTTCTTCCCCAACGTGGCAAGCGCCATTCTGCGCAGTGAAGGTGATACCAAACGCGCCATGAATGCAATGGTACTTGGTTCCGTTCTGAATATCATACTGGACCCGATAATGATATACCAGCTTGATATGGGTATTGCAGGTGCGGCCTGGGCTACTGTGATCTCTCTTGGGGTCAGTTCAGCTCTCATGGCCAACTGGCTCTTTTTCCGCAAGGATACCTATGTGTCCTTTGATTTCGGGGATTTCAGGTTCGACAGGGGTATACTCAGGGATATATTCAGGGTTGGTATACCGGCATCCTTCCAGCAGTCATCCATGGCCCTGATGATGTTGATCATGAATATCATCATAATCTATGTAAGCAATACCGATGCCGTGGCTGTCTACACTGTAGGCTGGCGGGTTGCAACGGTGGCAATTGCACCCCTTATCGGTATAGCAACTGCTGTTATCACTATGAGTGGCTTTGCTTTTGGTGAGCAGTCCTATGACAAGGTATCTTTTACCCATGTTTACGCAACGAAGATGGGTTTTCTTGTTGAGACGGGTATTGCAGTTCTGACATTCGTGCTTGCACCACAGATAGCCTACGCGTTTACCATGTCAGAAGGTGCATCCCATATAACCGATGATCTTACTGTTTTCATCAGGATAATCTGTATCTTCTACCCCACGGTATCCTTAGGCCTGCTTTCCTCGGCTCTTTTCCAGGGTGTGGGCAAGGGTATCAATGCACTTGCGGCAACGATCCTGCGCGCTCTCATATTCGTTCCGTTGTTTGCCCTTGTATTTGCGGTAGTCCTGGATATGGGAATCATAGGTGTCTGGTGGGGAATGGTTGTCGGCAATATGCTCGGTGCTTTAGTGATCTTTCTGTGGGCACGGCTGTATCTTGGGAACCTGTCCGAGAGAGAGGCAGCACATGCTGCAGCCGAAACTGCATGATGCCCTTTCACAAACACTTATAAGCCCCCTGTCGGATAACTTATCATGATCTTCCGTAAAGGGAATTACAATTTTTAAATAAGAATATGGTGAAGGATTCATGGTAGAAGATTTGGAAAAAGCCCTGCCAGCAGGAACAGGTTCTGGAGAATGCTCACCTCTTGAAGATGAGGTAGGTGTCATGCTGCTGGAGACTTCAGGTGGTGAAAAGGTGTATCGCAGGTCCGGTTCCATTGTGGTCATCCTTCCGGAGGGCAGAAGTGCATTTACAACTTCCTGGGTCAATGGAGGATACAGGGAAGACCTGGAGGCTGTGTTCAATCACCATGTGCCAAGGGGTAAACATTCTGCAGAGGACCTTGAAGGAGGTAGCGTTCCGGCTTATCTTGAGTTCATATCGAACAAACTCGGGGTGGATCCCGAAAAATCATCCGGCCTGCTGACCGCGGCCTGTATGGAGAATGCCGCTATTGTCACACGCTCTTTCAGGGGTGTGGAAGTGACTGCCATAGTCACCGGAGGCATCGAAGTCAACGGAGGGCGTGTGGGTGATCCTGCTTCATATTACCAGGAAAACGGGGCTTATCAGTATATACAGGGTACCATCAACACCATACTTCTCATAGGTGCAAACCTCCCTCCGTATTCCATGACCAGGGCGATCGTCACTGCAACCGAGGCAAAGACTGCGGCACTGCAGCAGCTTGTGGCACCAAGCAGGCACTCGAATGGTATTGCAACGGGTTCAGGGACGGATATGATAGCCATCGTTGCGGACAGGACAAGTACTATCACTTTAACCGATGCCGGGAAACATTCCAAGCTCGGGGAGATGATAGGAAGGTGTGTGCTGGAAGCAACCCTGCGTGCCCTGGAACTCCAGTCCGATCTCACACCTCTTTCCCAGAGGGATATGATGGTCCGCCTTGACAGGTTCGGTGTGGATGAGGCAATGTACTGGAAGGCAGCATCAAGACTTGAGGGACAGAACCGTAAGGCTGCTTTTTTAAAGGAGCTACGTGAGTTTTCCAAGAATCCTTCTCTCGTAAGTACTACAGCTGCGGTTCTGCATATACTTGATGAGATATCATGGGGTCTCATTCCGGAAACCGCCGGTAAGAAAGCCGCAGTTTCCATTATGAAAGGTCTGCCTGACCTGCTGGGCTGTGCTGTAGATTTACCCTTTGATGAAATTCTTGATGAAAAGAATTCCATTGTGGATAACTGGATCAATATTACCGCGTGGCTGATCAAGAACGGGAAATTAAGTGCAGTGCCGGACAGGTAAAAAGAGATTCGGGATAATTATGAAAGAACTGATGAATCTCTCAACTTACAAGGTTGAGATGGATATTTTTGATTCAGACTGGGGTAAGATCGCAAACTTTCTGACCAGGCACCAGCTTGATGGTATAGAACTCTATGTGGACCATTCTCCACTGCCGGAGATTCCCGGACATCTCATAGAGGGAGTACATCTTCCCTACTGGATGGGACGACACAGGGCGTGGCTTGATGATTCTGTGTTCTCCTCGGATGTTGAGGAAGCCGAAAAAACCTATCTCTTTGGCGGGCAGAGTCGTGAGGAGATTGTCGGTAATTTCAGAAAAGCAATGGAGAATGCAAGCCTGCTTGATGCCTCATACGGTGTGTTCCATGTGGCTTATGTGGAACTGGAGCACGTGTTCACGCGTAGTTTCAACTGTACTGATTATGATGTAATGGATACCACAGCCGAGTTCCTGAATGAGTCAGTGGAAGCCTTCTCCTCAGGTGAACCACCTGTGCGTCTGTTCTTTGAGAATCTCTGGTGGCCGGGACTGACATTTCTCGATGCGGGACCGATCAGACATTTCACCGAGCAGCTTGATTTTGATAACTGGGCATTCGTTCTCGATGTGGGACATCTCATGAATGCTACAAAGGAATGCAGGGAGGAGGAATGTGCGGTGGACACCGTTCTGGATGTACTTTCAAAGCTTCCAGAGGACATAGTTGATCGTATTGAGGGTATGCACTTTCATCACAGCCTGTCCGGGGAGATCATGCAGTCAGATCCTGATTCTTCAATTCCCGAGGGCTTTGAGGAAATGGCCTTCTTCGACCGTCTCGGCAAAGTCATGGAAGTGGTTGAGAAAATGGATCAGCATATGCCTTTCACTCATGAACGTTGCTCGGAGATAGTGGAATATGTATCTCCCGATTACCTGACCCATGAATTCATTATCCATGACCTGCAATCCATTGACGAGAAGATCAGGACCCAGCGTGCTGCCCTTAACAGGAGATCCGTATAAAGTAACTGTTCTCTAACTCGTCTGTGGATACGAATCGATATGCTGCAGGGACATTTACACTTATAGAGAATGTATGAGGTGCGGAATTTATATATACATGGGTGTATAATCCATTAATATCTATGAGCCGAGACGATAATAACGAATCTGAAGACCCCGAGCATCTTGACCGTTTGAAACTTTTCAGTGCTCTGGGTAGTGAAACCCGCCTGAGAATGCTCGAAAAACTGACAGAAGGGGAAATGCACATCTCCGAACTTGCACGTGAACTGGACATCTCGGTTCCGGTTGCAGCAAAACATGCAAATATTCTCGAAGCAGCAGATCTCATACAGAGAAAAGTATACGGCAAGACCCATGTTCTGCAGCTAAATGACAGAAATCTGTTCAAGGCTCTCGATATATTCGCACCTGCCAAGACAGTTGAGGTGGAAAAGGGCACAACTCTTCTTGAAGCACTGAAAAAGGTGGCTGTTGTCGAGGTCAGGAACATACGCGGTCAGGAGAATATTGTTTCAACAAATGGCGAAGAAGGCTTTTTTGTTTATGAAGTGGATGGTGAATTTTCAGATAAGACAGTCAGCAATTTCACATTTGACGAAAATGCCACTGTAATGTGGAAAAAGCTTGAACCTGTAAGTGTCCTCAAGATCAAGGTTAAAGTCAGGGAAGAATAATTCCAGCATTTGATTCTGTTTTTTACATTTTTACTGTTTATTCTCTGCTCTGTTAATACTTTCACATCGCTTGGTAGCCGCTTATATAGTCTGATACAGGATTAATAAGCAATGACCAGTAGGCACACTGTTAATGAACACCATATGACACTCACGGAGAGGATGAAGGTACTCTCCGAGGGAACAAAGTATGATAGCTGTAACCAGAGTGCCGTATGTCACGCCTTCGGTCCTGACGGTCGTTGTATCCAGCTGTACAAGACCCTGCTTACAAATTCATGCTCCGGGGAGTGTAGCTATTGTCCCAACAGATGCGGGAGGAATTCTGTAAAGGCGTCCCTGACTCCTGAGGAGATCACAAAGATCACCTGGTCCTTCTACAGAAAGAACGCTATTGAGGGTCTTTTTCTTTCTTCCGGTGTTATCGGTGATGCTGAGAACACCGCCGAGAAGCAGCTTGAGGTGGCAAGACTCCTGCGAAACCAGGGCTTTACCGGCTACATCCATATGCGCGTTATGCCTGGCACTCCTCTGTATCTGCTGGAGGAGATTGCAGATTATGCGAACAAGTTCGGTGTGAACGCTGAGACCACAAGTTCTGTGAACTATTCGGAGATATGCCCGAATTTTGATTACAAGAGTGATGTGCTCCAGAGACTAAAGTGGACCAGGGACCTGATAAACAAAAAGAGAAAGGAAGTCGGCTATGGTGGCCGAATAGTGGGTGCCAATGACACTCAGTTCGTGGTGGGTGCTCTGTCGGAGCCCGACCGTGAGATAGTGCAGACCGTTGATAAGTTCATGGATAAGTATGAACTGAGGCGGCCGTATTTCATGAGTTTTGATCCGGTGCCGTCCACACCTCTTGAGAACAATCCGTCTTCTCCCCGGTGGAGGGAAATCAGGCTTTACCAGACTTCCTATCTTCTCAAGGACTATGGCCTGAAAGCCTTTGATTTTGATATGGTCTATGACGACAACGGCTTTCTCATAGATTCGGATCCCAAGATGCTGCTGGCACAGTCACATCCTGAAAGATTCCCTGTGAATGTCAACTCTGCCAGCCTGAATGAGTTGCTGCTTGTACCGGGTATAGGTCCCGTGGGTGCCAACAGGATAGTAAGGTCCAGGCCGATCTCATCTGAAAAGGAGCTCATGCGTATGGGTGTTGTTATATCCAGAGCCCGTCCGTTCATTGAGATAAACGGAAAAAGACAGACCAACCTGGCCTCTTTCATGGGGGCAAGCTGATGATAATAGCCTTCAAGAAAAACGTGGAGGGTGTGCTACTTGCATGTTATGAATTACTGGACAGTCCGAAATCAGATCTCATATATGCGGATACTCTGGAAGAGCTTAAAAGTAAGATATCATTTTCGGGTTTTGAGGACGATGTGAGGACCCTTGGTTTCAAACCGGTGACCAATTGCTCCGATCTTGCCACCCGGATACTTGGCAGGAGAAAAAGCCGGATGTTCCAGCGTGATCCGGGTGTTGAAAAATACATCGACCTTGTTTTAAGGCATTCTTCCTGCAACCCTGTAGAACTTGTACATTTCATATGCTCCTGTGCGGGTAATGCCGATCAGCTATATTCGGGTAAAAGTCCGACCGGTAAGAGATTCTATAATTACATGCGCGATGTGACACGGGCCTATCAACGGTTATGCATGTTCGCCAGACCTGATTTTGTGAACGGCATACTGACTGTTGAAGTGGATTCCCCTCATCACATCGGTGACATGTTCTGCCGCTGGCTTGCGGGAAAGAACCCGGATCTGCCTGTCTATGTTATTGAAAATGATATTGCCTGGATCGGCAACGGGCGCTACATAGGACTTGAGAATTTTACCAACGTACGCTCATCTTTTATACAAAGCCTGAGTTTTTCAAGGGAAGACGATGAGCTTGATCAACTCTGGGATGTCTATTATGATTCCCAGATGATCGAAAACAGGCGCAATAAAAGACACGCTAAACAGCTGCAACCAAAGAGTTCGGCCTCTGTCAGTGAGATGTCACGAAGGGACAGATATAAAGTTGAGCGTGGAATAGCAAATTGTACCCTTGACGAATTCAACGCTTAAATACGGAAATCTGTGAATAAACATGTCTGCAGATATCGAGAGTTTACGTGCCGTCCCCGGTATAGGGGATAAGATGGCAAAAAGATTTATCGAACATTTCGGAACTGAAAGCCTGGCCCTTGAAGCGATACTCAGGGCCGACATTGCGGGTATCTCCCAGGTGGAAGGTATCGGGCAGCGCTTTGCAATATCCCTTGTACATGATATCAGGTCGAAAACCGAAGGAGTTGGGATATCTGACTTTTTAAGGACAGAAGAGGCCATGGCGGTATATGAAAAACTTCTGGAGCTCATAAAGGACTACGCACATACCAGCTACGCAAGGGATAAGCTGCATATCCATATCCCCTATCCGTCAAAAAGATCAGATGCTATCATGCAGATGCGCAGCTCTGTATCCGGATACATGGAAACTGCAAAACTGCTGGGTGAGGATACGGAAATCGTTTCCATGCTCACCAGGGTAAAACCACTCAATATTAAGCTCACGGTTCCGAAGATCCGTGACAGGGTGATAATCTGTGCAGAACAGGAAACTTTTGAGTATGCAAGGGAGAGGTTTGGCTCAATGATGGATGTGCAGCTGGCAGGCTCCCTCTCGGAATTTGTTGACATGGCACGTGGCTATTCCCATGTTGTTGCTGCAGACGATGTTTACCTGTCCTTTGATCTTCCGGAAGATATCCATCCGGAATTCATCTCCGATATAAGGAAAAGTCAAGACTGGCAGATCATTCCTGAGAAAGAGATGATCGTTTTTTCCAGAAATCTCAGTAGCCTGCAGTGTGCCATTGATGTTGTGCGGATATTACGCTCCAGGAATGTATCATTTCTGGATGATGTGTCAGATGATGAACTGGAAGTGCTTGCTTCCACTCTTTCACTGATCGATGATGAGGGAAATGTCATCGAGGGTACCGACGAGGAAATTGACCGGCTGCGCTATGTCATTGCAAACCTCGATGCATGTGTTGCGGCAGCATTGAAAGATGCGAATCTGAAATTTGACGAGTCCCTGGCAAAGAGTGAGTTCACCCTTGGTGGACAGGATATGCTCAGGGTTATGAAGGGCTCCATGGAAGTGAAGGACGTAATGGGTAAGCAATTGCATGAATCCTATTATTCCGTGATGAAAGAATGTGCAGCTTCCATCTGTGATGAGCTGAACCTTCAGAAAAAGGAAATGTTGTTTATAGACGCTCTTTTTCCCGATGAGATTTGCCATCCTGTGGAGCTTGACAGGGAACAGCTGTCTTCTTTCAGGCAGCATATGGAACGCAGGGTACTTACAAGACAGCTTGAGCACAAGCGCGAGCTTGGAAAGGTACTTTCTTCCTATCTTGATATTGCCAGGAACATGATCCGGGAAGTCCTGGATTTTGACGTAGGCTTTGCAGTAGCCTGTTTTGCCAGGGATAATGGTCTTGAAATGCCGGAAATAGTTGATGGTCCGGGTCTTGCACTCGAACAGGGCCGTAATCTCTTCATAGCTTCAAGACACGGGGATGTTGTCCCTATTGACTATTCTGTTGGCAGGAACAGTTACAGTCCTGAGGGTGATGACAGTCGGGTAATACTTCTCAGTGGTGTCAACTCGGGTGGTAAGACTTCCATGCTGGAGTTGATCGCACAGTCCGTGATCCTGACTCATATGGGATTCCCGGTGCCGGCAGAATCTTCGGAGATCTCACTTACGGACGGGTTCTACTATTTCGCCAAGTCCAAGGGAACACTGGATGCGGGAGCCTTCGAGACTACGCTTACGGAGTTTGCTGTGGTGGCGGATGATTCTGCCAAGATGGTGCTGGCGGATGAACTCGAATCCATCACCGAGCCTGGTGCTTCGGCCAAGATCATTGCCGGAATTCTTGAGGTACTGACCGAGAATAAGCAAAGCATGTCTGTATTCGTGTCCCACCTGCCTGAGCTCATACTTGAGAACACCACTTGCAAGATCAGGGTTGATGGTATAGAGGCAAGCGGACTTGATGCCGACCTGAACCTTGTGGTAGAGAGAAGTCCGCGTTATAATTATGTCGCAAAAAGTACGCCTGAGCTCATAGTCGAGAGGCTTTCAAAGAAGACATCAGGTGGAGAACAGGCATTTTATGAGAAATTGAAGAAGAAGTTTAATTGAGAATTCTCATTGATACTTGTCGATCAAAGGCTTCCCTTGGTACTTTTTATCCCTTCTCCTTCAATGACCGTTGCCCTTCGCATGGCATATGCGAATGCCTTGAAAAGTGCCTCTATCTTGTGGTGGTCATTGTCACCGTAGACACTTGCATGCATATTGGTCTTCGAGTTCTGGATAACCGATTCGAAAAAGTGCCTGACCATCTGGGTGCTGAACTCTCCTACCTTTGCTGACATGAACTCTGCATCAAGTACTAGATAACTGCGACCGCCAAGATCCAGTGCCACGCTTGCAAGGGCTTCGTCCATTGGTATGCGGGCTTCTCCGAACCTGGCAATTCCTGCCTTATCTCCGAGTGCTTCTGCAAAAGCCTGGCCCAGCACTATGCCAGTATCTTCTATAAGGTGATGATCATCCACGACCAGGTCTCCGCTGGCTTTGACAGTCAGGTCAAAGTTGCCATGTTTTGAGAATGCTGTGAGCATGTGGTCAAAGAAACCTATGCCGGTATCGATATCTGAATCTCCTGTCCCATCGATGTTCAGTTCTATCCGGATATCGGTTTCACCGGTCTTGCGTGATACTTCTGCAGATCTCATAGATGCACCTTTTATGTGTTTTTTATAAATTTTCACTGATAGTATTTATCGCTTCTGTAAGTGTGAACTTTCCGGTATACAGTGCACTTCCCACAACAACTGCTGATGCTCCTGTCTTCCTGATCGCCAAAAGGTCTTCAAGGGATGTGACTCCTCCTGATGCGATAACCGGGATACTGACCGAGTTTACCAGCTTTTCTGTGGGGCCTGTGCTCACTCCCTGCATAAGACCTTCGGTATCGATATTCGTGAAAAGGAGGCTGCCTGCGCCCAGGCTCTCAAACCTGGTACCCATCTCCACAGCAGTATGTTCTGATTGCTTTTTCCAGCCTTCGATGGATATTTTGCCGTTCTTTGAATCCAGGGCGACATTCACATGCTCGCTGCCAAAGGAATCTGCAAGTTGTTTAACAAGCTCCGGGTTCCTGATTGCTGCGGTACTCAGGATCACCCTGTCCACTCCGAGCTCAAGCAGGCCTGCGGCATCTTCAAAGGATCGGATGCCTCCTCCTACCTGTATCTCAACTCCCATGGGCCTGCATTCTTCTACTATCTTCTCGATGAGGGGTGCATTCTGGCGTGTGCCCTCTATTGCACCATCGAGGTCTATGAGATGAAGGGTTTTTGCACCCTGACTTATCCAGTCCTTTGCAACGGCCACAGGGTCATCAAGAGAGACCATCTCGCTGCCGGGAACGCCCTGCACGAGCTGTACGCACTTGCCGTTTCGCATATCGACCGCAGGGATCACTTCAAAAGCCATGGAATTACCTCAGGGCATCATCCTTTCAATTGGCACGACCAGAACGTCCCTTGCACCGGCCTTTTTAAGCTTGCCAACGGTTGCGAATATCCTGTCGGATTCGACCACCGCGTGAACCGCAAGCATGGATGAATCTGATTCCACCTTCATGACCGTTGGTCCGGCCATTCCCGGAAGCACTCTTTTTACCTCTGCAAGATGCTCTTCAGGTACGTTCATCATAAGATAGCGCTTACCCTTGGCACGCAGTACGCTCTCCATGGCTGTTTTGATCTGTTCGATCTTACCGTCTTTCTGCATGCTTTTGTTGTTTGCGATAAGCTGGACCGATGATGAGAATACCTTATCTATCATCTTCAGGTGGTTGGTCACAAGGGTCGTGCCGGAACTTGATATGTCCACGATGGCATCCGCAATCCCCACATGAGGTGTCATCTCGCAGGCACCGCTCACTTTGATTATCTCGATATCGACTCCCTTCTCCCTGAAGTATTCTTCTGTGATATTAGGGAATTCAGTGGCAACACGCATACCATTGAGTTCGCTTGCAGAGGATATCTTTGATTCCTCTGGAACTGCAAGTACCAGGTTTGCCCCTCCGAAATTAAGATCCAGGAGCACTTCAACATCTGATTTTGTCTCATGTATCAGATCCAGTCCGGTTACCCCGACGTCGGCAGCACCGTCCTGCACGTACTCGGGAATATCGGCGGCTCTTGCGAAAAGAAATGTGATCTCAGGGTCGGTGGTCTTTGCGAACAGTTTCCTGGTACCACCTTCAAGTACCGGTAATCCTGCTTCCCTGAACAGGCTGACCGTAGGGTCATGCAAACGTCCTTTGTTAGGTATGGCAATGCGTATCATGGATTATCCTTCTGAATAGAGTCAGCTATATAAATTGAGTGTTCTTTCAAAGACATTTATGACATATAGATTTCACGCTGACGAATATTTCTGTACTGGATTTTGAAAGCTGTAAATATGATTACAGGTTATACCTTGAAAGAGATAATATTAAATAATACATGCTTAGTTGATACAGAAAAGAATACTTAATTTAGTATCTGATTATCTATTATTCTTGTTCGTAGTGTGCCAATAATATTGCATGAGGATAGCAAAATGTTAAGGAATATCAAAGTCGAACACCTGGTAGAAACGCCAATAGAAAAACAGCAGATCGAGCTTGTGGAGAGGAAGGGTGTCGGTCACCCGGACAGTATCTCGGACGGTCTTGCGGAAGCGGTCAGCCGGGCACTATGCGCTGAATACATAAAAAAATGCGGTGTGGTCCTACACCACAATACCGATGAGACACAGATCGTTGCAGGCAGGTCAAATCCGCAGTTCGGGGGCGGAGAGGTCATCCAGCCCATATACACCCTTCTTGTGGGCAGGGCCACCAAAGAATTCGAAGGCGTGGAGATTCCTGCAGAGGCCGTCGCACTTCAGGCTGCAAGGGATTATCTCAGGAACACGATAGTCGACCTTGATCTTGAAAGGGACATGATCGTGGACTGTAAGCTGGGTACCGGCTCCTCTGACCTGAGGGATGTGTTCAACAGGGATCGTGTGCCGGTAGCAAACGATACTTCCTTTGGTGTGGGACATGCACCGTTCTCAGAACTGGAGCAGATCGTCTATGAATCCGAGAGGCAGCTCATAACCGATCTTAAAAAGAAGATTCCGGGAATTGGTACTGATATCAAGGTCATGGGCCTGCGTGACGGCGATGATATTTCACTTACCATCTGCTGCGGAATGGTGGGCAGGCATGTGGATGACATGGACCACTATATGAATATCAAAGAGGAGATGGCAGACTATGTTACTGACCTTGCGCTAAAACGCACTGACAGGAACGTATCCACATTTATCAATGCAGCAGACAATGCGCAGTGTGGCTCTGTTTTCCTGACCGTTACGGGCACATCTGCAGAAATGGGGGATGATGGCTCTGTTGGTCGTGGTAACCGCTGCAACGGTCTTATAACTCCAGGAAGGCCAATGAGCATGGAAGCCACAAGCGGAAAGAATCCGATCAACCACATCGGTAAGATCTACAACCTGCTTTCTACCCAGATGGCAAGGGACATTGCAAAGGAAGTGCCCCAGATACAGGATGTACACATAAGGTTGCTCTCACAGATCGGCATGCCCATTGACCAGCCACTTGTGGCCAGTGCACATGTGATCCCTGAGGATGGCGCAAACTTCGCATCCATAAGAGCGGAAACAGAATCAGTTATTGATGACTGGCTTTCCGACATTACCAGGATCACCGATATGGTGGTCAAGGGAGAGCTGGATACTTTCTGATATCATTTTTTTAAGATACGGGTGATAGCTCTGCCCGTATTTTTCAACTTTATCTATGACTTTTCTGTGTAGTGTTTTTTAAGATAAGTGGTATTTACCGGCATTATCTTCCTTTGCGGCGAAAGAGCTAAGTATTATTGTGCGTATTGGTGTGTTGCATCGCATAGCATTGGCGTGCTGATGCATGATTTGTAGGACCCGCCTTAACTCAGTTGGTAGAGTGCGCGGCTGTAGTATGGTTCATGTGACACGTTCACAAATTCCGCGCAGGCACCGCGATGCCCCCGGTTCGAGTCTGGGAGGCGGGACTTCCAAAATCATGAAAAGCTTTATATCTCAGAACATCCATTAAGGGGTGCTCACAAGCGAAAACCGCAGAATGTCCGAATAGTGTAGAGGCCTATCATGGAGCCCTGTCGAGGCTCCGACCCGGGTTCGAATCCCGGTTCGGGCGTTAATAACTTTTTCCTGGCTTGTCCGGGTTTTTTTTTGTTTTAAAACTCCATGAAGAGTTTTATGTATTTTTGTTTATATATAGCAGTTTTTATCAAAACTTCATTAAAAAATAAGGTAGTTATACAATTATTTGTACAATGTTTTTCTAGTTTTTGGTATGGTACGTATTAATGAATGCGGCAACTCAAATGCATTCAAAATTCTGATAATCCGTCTATTGTATATGTTGATGCTATTTGCTCTTGTTTTGTTTGAGAGATTTATAAGTTGTAACAATAATCGATTTGTAAAAACTGGTATTGTTTTATTTTGCTCGTTTTTGTAGCCAGCTGCATTTCATATACTGCTATGACTTTATGCTATTGTATATTGGATCTCGGCTCTGAGCAGTTATTTTTGACTTTATACTTTTTATAAAACTCCATTGAATTTCTAGATTGGATTTAATTTACAGCGGTAGTCGTACTTTCATTTGATAACTTATGTTATATACAACTACTCCAAATTTAAACAATTTTTCTTCTGTAGATAATGTTATATATTTTGTATTGTTATAAAGTTTATTACTAGAAAAGTAAATAAATTTAGCTAAAATATGAATACTTTTTTAGTTTAAAACTAGCAAATATAGGAGTAATTCCATGAAAAATATGAATAAATTAATGTTAGTTTCGTTTTTGATTGTATGTCTATTTACATCAATAACGATGGCAAATGAAAATGTGGGCACGGCAGAGGTAACTAAATTAGATAATCGCCTTTCAGACGTGGTAGATGAATTCAACAAAATTGTAACTGATGAAAATTCATCATTCGAAGAAGTTCAAGCGCAAGTTGAATTGATCATGCAAATTGAGGATGAACTGGAAGATATTGGCATGGTTGTCAATTTTGAACCTACATCGGGTGTGCACAAAAATAAGAAAAATGAGGTGATGCCTGCAACAATGTCCTTCAAAATAGTTTCAAACAGTGATAAGAAAAGCAAGGAAAGTCAAGAAGCATATGTTTTTGAAATGAATGAAGGCAAAAAAGAAGTATTAGGGGAAATTTACGGTACAGACATAACAATGGGTGAGTATATAGAAAAAATATTTCCAGAAGCGTTAGATGTTTTACCAAAAAAGACTTTGAATGAGTACTATAAGACCCCAATGACCTGGAGTAATAATCCTTATATGTGTAATGAATCCCTCTCTTCCACTTATGGTAAGGACAAATCTTCTGATGACATAATGGCAACATCAACAACTTATTCTGTACTCCATAGCTCTGATTTATCCGTACTATCATCTAGTAGTGTAAAATTTAAATCTACGTCAGTTGTAATCTCTCCATATTACAAATGCCCAATCCCAGAGATGGAGGTTTTTTCATACCTATGGAAAACTAGTCAGACTGTTCCGCAAGATTCTGTTTTCAAAGTTGGCTATAATACTGGAAAAGTAGAAGCAAGTAAGGAGAAAACAGTTATTAGTGGTTCTTATTATACTCAAGGAAACCATTTCTGCGTGTATCCGCTTGGCTGTTGGCCACTATATGCATCTGCTGTATCTACTTGCGATGTCAAACCAGTGGGGGCTATTTAAACATCTTTTTAGGGGGAATTATCCCCTTTTTTGTTTCGATATCATGGGACATATTTGTATTCTTGGTTGTCTTAATTTTTTGAATGGCGAGAATCTGTGTAAGGGTCTACACATTCGTCGAATATCTTTTAATTTATGTACATTAATGTCAATTATTTATATGTAGGGTAGATGTTATTGTGATATGTAATGCAAATCATTTTTCTAAACTGAACAATGGTGCTTTGGACACGAAACAATGAAAGAAATAAAAGGTGTATTGTTAGGTTTGTTGTTGATTGTGTGTTTCTTTACACAAACCATACTGGCAAATGAAAATATTAACATAGAAGATAGAAATAGATTAGAGAATCACCTTTCGGATTTAGTAGATGAATACAACAAAATTGTAGCCGATGAAAATTCATCATTCGAAGAAGTTATAGTGCAAACTAAAAAGATTATGCAAATTGAGAGTGAACTGGAAGAAATTGGCATGGTTGCTAATTTCGAACCTACGTCGGGTGTGCATCAAAACAACAAAAATGAAATGATGCCTACAACCATATCTTTTGAAATAGTACCTGCCATTACTCAAAAGAAAGAAGAGTATAATTTTGACATGACAGAGGATAAAAAGGAAGTATTAGAAGAAATTTACGGTACAGACATAACAATGGGTGAGTATATAGAAAAAATATTTCCAGAAGCATTAGATGTTTTATCAAAAAAGACTTTAAAAGAGTACTATGAGACCCCAATGAACTGGAAAAACAATCCTTCTAAGTTCAATGAATCCGTCTCTTCTAGTGTGGAGGGGGATAACTCATTTATTATTAAGAGACCACCAAGCTCAGAAAATTTAATATATTCAAATTTGGATTTGAGTTTTTTTTCATCTGATAAAACAAAACTCAGACCTACTTTTGTTTTAATACAGCCATCTTCCAAGTTTAAAATTATAGATATGAACGTTTTTTCTTATTTATGGAAACATGTTGATACTGCGGTTCTGTAGAAATATTCATAATTTTAGAGTAATTGGATATCAGGCTCTGTAGATAACCTCCACATTAAGTTTAAACCACGGAATTCACAGAGAATGAAAACAAATATCCCTCCGTGAACTCTGTGTCCTCGTGGTTGTATCTTCCACAGTTGAGATTATGGCATGAAGATTTCTACAAAGCCGAATATAATAAAATTTAAATGCACTTTTCTGATAACTCTTTTTGCTTACCTTAGTAGATTGATGTGGGGTGCTATAGAATTTTAACCTAGGCGATATACATCACTATATCAACCTCTATAAGTGGTTTCAACAAGAATTAATGAAAAAGTGCTCATTAACTTTACTGTGGACCTATTCTCAACACTGGCATATGCTTCATGTAAGCGACCTTCAGCTCATCGGGTGAGATCTGGTCGTATATATCCATGGCCTCGCCTCTGGTGGCGCCTCTGAGTTCCTTGATGAAGTCCTTTGACATTCCGGATCTTCTAAGCCAGGTTGTAAACCATACCCATAAGCAATGCGGAGTAAACTTTTCGTGTAAGTGGCCTTTCGGGTTGTGTATGCCGAACTTTTCGGTGTAGTCTGTTACTATCCGGTAAATGGGGCTTCTTGTGATCCTGTTGCCTGTCTTTGCCAGGAAGAGCACTAAGGTCTGGTGTTCCAGTAACTTTATGGGGAGGATGAACTCTTTCATCTGTTCTATGCTGATGAGCTGTTTCTTTTCCGGTGTATGGTTCTTCTTGGAGTGACGAAGGTATCTTTTGCGAAACTTTGCAAGTTCGTTCCTCTGGAGAACTCCTTCAAACTCCAGGAAATCAAAGAAGGTGCTAAGACTTGCGAAGTAGGCGTTTATGGTTGCCAGAGTTAGTTTTCTTTCGTCTTTGAGATGAATTAGAAATGGTTGCAGTTTTCACTAAAGTTTAAAAGGATTTTTTAATTAGCAATGATTGTAAATTATTGACCACAGAAAAAGATCTATAGTGTTTGGGCTTGGTGGGGTGGTACAAATCATAGTGTGGTCAATAATTCATGGGTAGGATGCTTGTGCTAATTAAAACACAATTGGCTATGCTCATTCATCGAATATTTTGCATCCTACTAATTATTTTAATGTCATGATTTTATTTAAATATTTGTGTAATTAATTTTGAATGATGCCGGATAATAGCGAAATAAACTCAAAACAACTTCTAAAGAGTTTTTTGCAGATCTCTTAGTCAATTATAAAATATCAATATCTTAAAACTAATTTTATCTATTTATATTAAAACATAAGTAATTAATTAAAATTATAAGCTATGTGGGTCAATATATTACTATGTTCCATGAATGTTTCTTTTGTGATCGTCAATTTGGATATGAAGCAATAGAAAAAGGATATCTTCGTAAAGTTGGTAGTTATCTGTTATGTGCTAATTGCCTGGCAGATCTTAAAGATGCAATGGGTTCCTCGGTCGTTGAAGAAGTCAACGAAGATCAGGAAATAGACTCTCATGCCATGCTTATTTTTGAAACATAATTGAATTTATATTATATGGCTGATTTTACATCCAGCTCCGGCATATGCTTCATGTAAGCGACTTTCATCTCATCGGGTGAGATCTGGTCATAGGTATCCATAGTTTCTTCTCGCTATCGCCTCTGAGTTCCTTGATGAAGTCCTTTGGAATTATGTGTATTTTTGCTGTATTCCTGTCAAACGTGGCAATTATGACTGTTATCTGAGTTAGCTATTGCTACTGAAAAATTATTTGTGCTATTCTAGTGGTGTTTTTATTCAGCCTGCTATATGAAATTAATACACAAACATAACTATTTATGGAAAGGTTCGCTATTATTTCTTATGGTAGATATGAACGATTGTGGCGATGTAAGAGTACTCAAAGTTCTGGTACTAACATTCCTGTATCTTACATTGATGTTTGCAGTGGTTATGGTTGCAGGATTAACAAATCTCTAAGCGCAAGTTAAGGCTATTAGAACAATTTGCATGCAGATTTGTAACATCTGCTTGTTTTTATTCAATCAGTTAATCTTTTCTTCACAGCCGGTAAAGTTCTAATACTGTAAGGTTTAATCTTGCACCGGGCAAATGGATCCGGGTTGGTGGAACAATAAATAAAGCGTTGCTAGATGTACTTTTTGCATCCGAGAAAAGAAAAAACATGCTTTTGATGCTGAAAGATGGTCCTGTAGAGATAACTTCTCTTCTTTGTGGTCTTAATACAAGCAGACAGGCCTTGCTCCCGCAGGCAAAGGTTCTGGAAGAAACTCATCTTATCTCCAAGAACGGTCAGTCCTATGAACTCACATCCATTGGAGAACTTATTCTTGACAGAATGCTCCCCGCAATTGGTACTGTGAACGTTCTGGAAGAGAACGTCGATTACTGGGGTAGTCATGATCTGGATTTCATCCCCGGGTATCTCCTGAAAAGGCTGGAAGAGCTCGATCCATGCACTATAATAGAGCCAGACATGTACAATATTTTTGAGCTCAACGAGGAATTCATAGAAACCAGTAAGAAGTCCGAGTACGTTAATTCCTTTGTTTCATTCCTTCACCCGGACCATCTCCAGATTTTCCTGGACCTCATGGACAGGGACATAGACGCATCGTTAATTGTTTCTGAAAAACTCTTTGAGAAAATCAGGGAGGAATATTTTGAAGATTTCAGGGAATTACTATCAACAGACTCCGTGAAGCTATTCATATACAAAGATAAGATGGATCTGGTGTCCTTTTCGATCAACGATCACTGTTCTGTTATGAGGTTATTGACAAAATCTTATGAATATGACAGCAAACAACTCGTATGCAAAGGACATAAAGCACTCGAATGGGGACAGGAACTCTTCGAGTATTACCGGAAGAGATCAGTGCCTGTAACTTCCTTTGAAAAATAACTTCGAACCGGTTCGCAGTTTACACAAGATTTATAGAAAACTTTGTGTATCTTTTCACTTAGAACATATTATGGAGGCAGCACTGCTTGACTAAAATTTTAAAAACTATTCTTATATCATTCATTGTTCTGCTTATACTTGCCTTTGCACTTGTCTTTATCGGAAATTTCTATTGTACGGTAAGCGATGTTCAAGAGAGTGGTGAACAGGTTGCAAGTATAGACGGAGAATTGCTGGAAAATGATGATTTCATTGCCAGAACCTACGGTTATGAAGATCGTCTTGTGTTCACATATATACCACGCAATCCTGATATGATTGCTGACTACTATGCTGACTACGACATAAGAGAAAACAATAACACAATAGCTGCCGGTGATAACAGGCTGTATGAAGATGTTTCTGCTGAGAATCCTATATTTTTTGAGGTTCCCAGGCAGGAATCAGCTGTATACGAGATGGATATGGTGATCGAAGACCTGGACAGGAATCAGGTCCACAACAGCAGTCTTACAATAGAATCACAAAATTAATAATAATAATCATTCTGATTGAGGTTTATACTATGGACAAAACACTGACATTCGGAATAATCCTGTTTTTATTCGGGTTAATGATTGGAATTTCATTGCCATGGGATAATTCTGACCAATCACAGGAAGATATTCTTCTCATTCAGGAAAGTACTCAGACCATGGGCGCAGCAGACGGTAATGATACGGATATACAACTCTACTCATATAATCTGACCCTGTATAATCCGGGTAGCAAAGAGATATTCGTGGAATCCGTTGAACCTGCCTTCAGAGACGAATTCGAGAGTAGAATGGTCTCTGATAGTCAGAGAGTATATGTCAATGAAAGCATAGCTGTGGAATCTTATATCCATGTGGAGGATGAAGTGACTTTTAACATGTCAGGCCTTTCAAAGGAGGATATTGACAGGATGAGTCCGGTTATCACTGGTATTGAAGTGAACTCGGTGTTCATACTGCCGTTCCCGTAAGAATTTCATTTCAGAATATTGATATTATAGATCAGCATGGTCATCATTAAAGAGGTATACTCTTAATTATCTCCAGAAAGCTGCATTCCAGAAAGATAACCATGAGGTTGTTGAATACAAGGAAAATACCCACGCTTATTATAAACTTCTTTGATATTTCCCACAGCCTTCTCCATCCTGCACTTTCCTGTCTCAGTAACTTGTAGTTATAATATACTATTATCAGGAAAACAAGCTTCAGTATCAGGAATGACCATACTCCGTATTCTGCCATGACCGATCGCAGGAATATGTTTTCTTCAAAACCATATGCCAGTGCATGTCGGGTTGTTAAAAAATCACCGAATACGTAGAACAGGATGATGTACCTTATATCATGCAGAAAAAATGCCATGTCAGCCAGGATGTTTGTTTGATGACTGTTTGTATTCTGCATATCAGGAGGTTCTTATGGAGGTGTATATATCCGGTATGCACTTTCTATGGCAACTTATGTTCAAAGATCCGTCAGTTCTGTACATAATATCTTTCTGTTACACTCATGCCTTTGCTGCTGCCAGAAATCCCACACTGGGAACAATTTTGTACTATTAAATACAGAATACTCCGTATGACAAAAGAAAAGAATCCTCTTGATATAAGTGATACTCTTAAGGATCACAGATCAGATGCTTTCATGATCGTAGGTAATTCCGGTAATGCCGATATGTACTATTCCTCCAGTTTCTTTGCTTCCGATTCCTTCGCCTATATCCAGACAAAGGAGGCCGATGAGATCCTGCTGATCTCTGATATGGAACGCGGACGTGCGGAGAATGAATCAAGGGTATCACAGATACGTACACTTCAGGAATGTAAGTACCGGGACAAGATAAAGGAAAGAGGAGATCCTTCCCTTGCATACTGTGACTGCCTGGCTGAGATACTGCAGCATCATGGCGCTCGCAGGATAACTGTTCCAAGGGATTTCCCGTATCACATAGCACAGACTCTCAAAGAAGAAGGCTTTTCCTTCGAGGCTATTAAAAGCCCATTCCAGCAGCTACGTTCCCGCAAGAGTGAACAGGAGATCGAAAAGGTAAAGACGGTACAGAATGCCTGCAATCTTGCCATGGAAGCAGCGGTTAATATGATACACAAGTCCGAGATCGTAGACGGCAAACTCAACTATAATGGTTTTGACCTTACAGCGGAAGAAGTGCGTCACCAGATCGATATTACTCTTCTTGAACACGGCTGTGAGTCAGAGGGCACTATTGTGGCATGTGGCAAGGGTTCCGCAAATCCTCACTGGGAGGGTACGGGTGTGCTCCGGGCGGATGAACCTGTTGTTATAGACATATTCCCTCGCAGCAAGAAGAATCGCTATTTTGCCGACATGACCCGTACAGTACTCAAAGGTGATGCATCAGAAAGGCTGAAAGATATGTATGAGGCAGTGCATGTAGCTCAGGAAGTTGCCATTGAAATGATAAAGCCCGGAGTAAAATGCAGTGATATACATGGCAGGGTTTGTGATGTGTTCGAAGAGAGGGGATACGATACCACCAGAAGCGGTTCGCAAAGCGGTTTTATTCACTCCACTGGTCATGGTGTCGGCCTTGAGATACACGAAGCTCCGTTTGTGGGTGAGCGTGACACGGTTCTGGAAGCCGGCAATATCATTACCATAGAACCTGGTCTTTACTATCCCGATGTGGGAGGCATCCGTCTTGAGGACCTTATTCTTGTAACGGATGATGGTTTTGAGAATCTCACGGAAATGGAAAAAGAGTTTATTGTATGATCCTTTGAAAAAGTTTATCTTATTTAAGGACAGGTGATAGGATATGGCAAAGGTAACACAGGATCAGGAAGAGGAAATACTGGAAAAATACTTTGAGGCCGGAAGGATACTCTCTCAGGTAAGAGGCGAGGCAAAGGACCGGATCAAAGTAGGTGCAAGCATGCTTGAGGTGGCCGAGTTTGTGGAGAACCGGGCGATCGAGCTGGGCGCAGACGGTTCCGCTTTCCCGTGCAATCTTTCAAGGAACGACGAAGCCGCACACGCAACTCCTTATGCAGGTGAGGAAACGGTTTTCGGGGAAGATGTTGTCAAGCTCGACCTTGGTGTCCAGGTTGACGGCTATATTGCTGATTCTGCTATTACCGTGGATCTTACAGGTAAGTACGGTGACCTTGTAAAGGCATCCGAGGCTGCACTTTATGCGGCTATCGATACTGTGAAGGATGGTGTCAATACCGCAGAGCTCGGTGAGGTTATAGAGGATACCATCACTTCAATGGGATTCAAGCCCATCGGAAACCTTACAGGACACGGGCTGGACAGATATATCCCGCATGCTCCTCCAAGTATCCCGAACAGGAGAATAGGGAACGGTAATGTTCTGAAAAGCGGTGATGTCATTGCCATTGAACCCTTTGCTACCGACGGAACAGGTAAGGTCTATGACGGTACTCTTACAGAGATATTCCAGGTTGTGAGAAAAAAACCGGTGAGATTGCCAGCAGCCAGAAAGCTCTTAAAGGAACTTGAACCGTACAGGACACTTCCCTTTGCCAAGAGATGGTTTAAGACGGAAAAGCTTGACTTCGCGCTGCTACAGCTTGAAAAAGCAGGAGTGGTACATTCGTATCCTGTGCTCAAGGAGATAGGAGGCGGCATGGTCTCACAGGCAGAGCACACTGTAATTGTTACCGATGACGGGTGTGAGATAACAACAAAATGAACAGGAAGGGATAATTATCCGAAAAACATCCCATTTGATTATTCTACTAATAGTTTTTTCAATATTTATGTTACCGGCAGAAGCCTCGTATAGCTGGGAGAACGACATAACAGTGGGACTTGATGGAATGTCATGGACCTACACCGAACAGTATTCGGATAGTAGGTCTGTTCTGTACAGGGCATTCATAGACTCCGAGCTTGGTGATAACGACGGCTTTGTTTCTGCCTGGGAAGTTCTGAAAATGGATACCACAAGCCGGGCGCAGCTCCTGGGTTTACTTGAAGGGAATATGGATGTGAAGATAAACGGCTCATCAGACGCAATAGTGGTCACAGGTGTGGAATCTGACATGTCCATGGAGAGCCTGGGTCCGGTTACAAAGGAAGACACCATCGTCAACATGTATGAGGTGCACTATGTTTTTGAAGAACCCATTATCTCTCTAGGTGACAGGATATGGTTCCTGGGTGAGCCGGGTACTGCTGTGACCATCAGGCTGCCTGACAATATTAAGGTGGAATCCACAGAGGGAATAGACAATGTATCCATAGATTCCGGTGATCTGGGTCAGGAAGTAAGTGGAGATTTCGGCTTTACAGGTGAGGCTGTAATCCATTTTGAACCGGACATGGTTTTGCATCTGGAAGGCGAAGAGGATGAAGAAACTCCCGTATCTTCTGTAGAATCGGATACAAAGTCCTTCGGCTCACTTGTGGATGAGATATTTCCGGGCTTTACAGATGATTTTCTAAAGACCGTAAGAGGAAACTCGCTGATATAATCCCTGATGAATCTATGGAACAGAGATGATTGCAATGATAGTAGAAAAGATAGAACTCGATAACGGATCGGCCATTGGTCTGAGTATGCAGATGCAGAGTGCTCCGCTCCTGCTGATAAAAGCTGATAAGGGTTTTGTCATGTGTGGCTATCTTGATATGGAAGCTGCAACTGCACTCGGTGATGTGGCAGTTAAGGTCAAGGGTGTCAATACCTTTGAGGACGTACTTGAGGCACTTGTGGTGGGTGCTACCGAGAAAGCCATAGATCTTGGCATAAAGGTGGGAATGACAGGCAGGGAAGCACTTGAACTGATGTTCTGACCGTTTTTGTCTATTTCTCTTTTATTATTGAAAGGCTTTTAATATTACCTCCTGCTTCTATTGCGCTACATGCTATATGCTTTTGAGTTATCAGGGGAGCATGATGTCCTTCCCCGCAGAGAGATAATCTCATGTCTGCATGCCGCAGGCCTTGAGTTCGCTGAATCTGCACACTTCGATCAGTGCCTTGTAGTGGACATAGCAGGAGATCACAGGGAAATCGACAGGGTTCTTGTCAGTGTGGCGGAAAGACTTGCGATGTCGCACCACATCCTGAAGGTGGCAGGCATATCTGATGTGGATGAGGATGAAATAATAGCAACTGCTGAAAAGATTGACATATCAAATCATATTGAGTCCGGGCAGACCTATGTTGTCCGTGCTAAAAGGATAAAACACTCAGGCAATGTCAAAAGGGAAAATATAGAGGGTCGCATCGGAGGCAGCATTTACAGGAAGGGTTTCAGGGCAAACCTGAAATCTCCTG
This sequence comes from Methanolobus zinderi, assembly GCF_013388255.1. Taxonomy (NCBI): domain Archaea; kingdom Methanobacteriati; phylum Methanobacteriota; class Methanomicrobia; order Methanosarcinales; family Methanosarcinaceae; genus Methanolobus; species Methanolobus zinderi. The sequence goes on along the minus strand of NZ_CP058215.1, from coordinate 2,549,092 downwards.
ATGTGGTGTTCCGTCTGGTCATGACCGACAGGGCAATCCTTGGCTCGGTGGTGGCCTCGGTGGACAGGGGTGCTTATGAGCACAGGGCGCCCCACAAAAAACCCTTTTTCTATCCCGGTGTGCTTATGCCACGGGTCGCAAGGGCACTTGTAAATATCAGCAGCATCAGGCCGGGTGAGGTCCTTCTTGACCCTTTCAGCGGAACTGCCGGAATCCTTGTTGAGGCCGGACTGCTCTCTACACATGTTATCGGTATCGAGGTAAGGCAGAAGATAGCTCATGGTGCGAAGATGAACATGGACCTCTTTGACTCGGATTATTCCCTTCTGGTAGGTGATGCCTGCCGTATTCCGGTAAAGGACTGCACGGTGGATGCGATTGTTACCGATCCTCCCTATGGTCGCTCTGCAGCTATCAAGGCCGAATCCCTGCATCATCTCTATTCGGACTCTTTCTCTGAGATGTACAGGGTGCTTAAAAAAGGGAAACGAGCTGTTGTTGTATCTGAAATGCAGGTGACTGATTTTGCCAGAGCAGCCGGTTTTGAAGTCGTTGATATCTTTACCCAGAAGATACACGGCAGTCTTACAAGGACATTTACTGTCCTTATCAAGGAATAGATGCTCTGCCGTTTCTGGCAGGTATCTGCTTATTTATCTCTTCCTGTATCAGGAACCAGTGGTTTGAAAGTTGCTCTTCGTAATATTTAGGATCTTTAAAACGTGCTCTTATGTGCTTCCAGAAATCGGGACTATGATTGGGTTCGATGAGGTGAACCATCTCGTGATACACAATATATTCAATCAGTTCTCCGGGAAGGTATCGCATATAGGTATTGAAATTGAGGTTTGATCTTGAACTGCAGCTTCCCCATTTTGTCTTCATCTTCCGGAAACGTACTGCTTTTGGCTGCACACCTAGCTCTTTTCCCATTGACAATACGCATGTTCTGACAAGACCTTTAAGTTCTTCCTCCGACCTGCTGTGATCCAGTTCAAGGTCCTTTGAGGCTGAGAGCAGACGTTGCATGCGGATATGCCTGTTGTATATCCACCTTTTGTGTTTCCGGATTATTCTTTCATGGTCTGGATAGCTTTCCGGGATGATAAGTTGAAACTTCCCACCCCTGAACTCAAGTCTCGGATTCCTTACCTTGCTGTGAATGACATGATACCTGATCATGGCATCCTTTATGTTAACGAAATATTCCATCGTTGTGTCCGGACGATCTTTTTTTTAAAAAAGCCCTTCTATTCCTTTGGTACAAGATGGTCCATAACCTCTGCCATCACACGATGGCGCACCGTGTACTCGTGGAAGACCTCATTTGCCCTGCGTATGGAGTAGGCATCCTCGGTCCACTCGATAGGTTCGGGATAGTTCACTTCCATAAGCGTAAGTCCGTAGGGTGGTGCGCATTCGAGTCCCTCTTCATAGAACTCAGGCTCCAGCATCTGCTGCAACCATTCTTCGTCCCTGACACCGCTTCCTACCATGGTAAGCGCGGTCACTATCTTACGTACCATGTTCCACAGGAAACTGTTTGCCTGGATGTCGATCTTTGTAAGGGTTCCACTGACCCTTACATCAATCTTTTCAATGGTACGGATTGTATTCTTATCTCCCTCTTTACTGCAGAAATTTGCGAAATCGTGCTTACCCACAAGTATCTTTGAAGCTGACCTGATGCTGGAGATATCATATTTCTCACCGCTCATGACATAGCGGTACTTTCTGGATATGGCACCTCTCCTGGGGTCAAAGTCATCCGGTACCTCTGCATGTGCCCATGCCCATATCGCTTTCGGGAGTTTTGAATTGATTACCCTTGGTATTGCAAGGTTTGGCTTGTCCGTATCAAAGGCTATTACCATCTCCCTTGCATGTACGCCGGTATCTGTCCTTCCGGCACTTATGTACCCGGCATCTTTTGGGTCACCGACGATATCAAGCTCGGTGAGCGCCCTGAATATCTCACCTTCAATGGTGCCGACATCAGGCTGAATCTGCGACCCGTGATACCCTGTTCCGATATATGCAATCTTAAGTGCTACTCTCATGCCCATTCACGGAGAATCATATCTCTTTATTTCTATAATATATTTCTCTTATGAAAAGGAGAGCAATTACAAAAAGACAGCCAAAGAAAAACCATACACTTGCATGTGAGAGCAGGTCATCCGGGATAATGCCGGAAAGCTGGTGCGACATTGGTGAAACACTATCTGCCGCCATGCCGGAGTCCCCTGCTGCAGGAACCTGGTTTGTTGCACTGAGATTATCATTGAGAATGTTTGCCCCATTGTCAAGACTATCGTTAGGGATAACAGAACTTACGGCTTCCGGATCAACATCCTCGGGAACCAGCATGTCATCGGATGTAGGGCTTTCTGTGATCTCGTAATCCTGGCCGTCAACAGCCTGGTCCGTAACAGGTTCTTCGAAAGTTTCAGCTTCCTGAACCTCTTCTCCGGTAACGTCAGAGGCAGACATCTCTTCGCTTTCAGGGACTGCTTTCTCTTCCATGGGTGCTTCCGGGACGAAAGCTTCGTCCGCAGCTTCTGGTGGTAGATCCTCGTTCAACAATGGCGCCACTGTGTCCTGATACTCAGTTGATCTGACGGAGCTTGCCATGGGTGACGTACCGATGCCGAGATTGAGGTAGTTTGTGAGAGCCTCCAGCCCGGTGGCTGCAAAAATAGCCCCTCCCACCATGATGAGATATTTCTTGAGCATGCTCAGTATCGAGGACTTATCTCCTTTCACACTTCCCGGGGCAACAACGATTATCTTCTGGACAGGTTCGTATATCTTGATCTCCCTGCCCTTCTTGCTCCATTTTGTCTTTTTAACTTTGATAAGGTCAGCTTCCACAAGCGCATCGATGTTGTATTTGATTGTTGTAAGCGGCATGCCTGTCTTTTCTGCCACATCACTTGCGGACATGGGCGTGTCGGCAAGTATGTCCAGAATCTTCATCGCCCGGTCATTGGAAAGTACCTGCGTTATCTTTTTTGAGCCCTCGGCAAGGGGCAGAACAAGGACTTTTTCTGAGCCGGTGTTTTCTTCGTTTTCTTGCATAAAGGTAGTATATAAAAAGGTAATTATATTGTTTCCTTTAAGTACGGGTCTGTTTGAAGTCTTTTTTTACGAAAAGTACTCGTAAAGTTAAAGAGTAGCTAAGACAATATGTGGTAAATTTCGGGGCTATATTTATGATTTCAAAAGAACGTATTATGGAAATTATCGGGAACTACGATCTTGACAACCTCAGTATTGCAACTGTCTGTTCCCATTCCAGTCTTCAGATCTTTGACGGGGCAAGGAAAGAAGGCTTAAAGACAATAGGTATATGTGTAAAGAAACCACCAAAATTCTATGATGCTTTTCCCAAAGCAAAACCTGATGAGTTCATTGTGGTGGACAGTTATAAGGACATTCCAAAGATCGCAGACGAACTCGTATCCAGGAATGCCGTAATCGTTCCTCACGGTTCATTTGTGGAGTACCTGGGTTATGAAGAATTCGTTGATCTTCCTGTACCAACATTCGGTAACAGGTCTGTGCTTGAATGGGAATCCGACAGAGAACAGGAGAGAGTATGGCTTGAAGGCGCCGGTATCCATATGCCAAGGAAGGTAAAAGCCGAAGATATCAACGGGCCCGTGATGGTAAAGTACCATGGCGCAAAGGGCGGAAAAGGTTTCTTTATAGCCAAAACCTTTGAAGAGTTCAAGCGACATGTAAATCCCGATGAGAAATACACCATTCAGGAGTTCATAACAGGTACCAGGTACTATTTCCACTTCTTCTATTCTCCACTGAGGGAAGAGGGCTACCAGCTAAGTGAGGGTATCCTGGAGATGCTCAGCATGGACCGCAGGGTCGAGTCAAACGCCGATGAGATCTTCAGGCTTGGCTCCCCAAGGGAACTGGAAGCGGCAGGTATCCATCCCACATATGTCGTAACCGGAAACGTACCCCTTGTGGCAAGGGAGTCTCTTCTGCCACTGATATTTGAACTGGGTGAGAAAGTTGTCGAGCAGTCCCTCAAGCTCTTTGGCGGAATGATCGGCCCCTTCTGTCTTGAGACCGTGGTAACCGATGACCTGGAGATAAAGGTCTTTGAGATCTCCGCCAGGATCGTTGCAGGTACCAACATCTATCTGAACGGCTCACCTTATTCCGACCTTGTGGATTCAAACCTGTCTACTGGAAGAAGGATAGCCCAGGAGATCAAACTCGCAAGGTCTGAGAACCAACTGGATAAGATTTTATCCTAATAAATTAAATATTCCACCGGATGTACCCCTGCAGGTATATCCGTGGAAGTGATATTTCTGGTACTGACCGAGTGGGATTATGATGTCATTATAGTAGGCGCGGGACCGGCAGGTCTCTTTGCAGCACATGAGCTTACATCCTCCGAGCTGAGAATCCTTGTAATTGATGCAGGTCGGGATATAGATGAAAGGGTATGCCCGATGAGCTCTACGAAAGGATGTCAGCACTGCAAACCATGTTCGATACTGCGTGGTGTTGGGGGCTCGGGAGCATACTCGGACGGAACCCTTAATCTGCGGCCTGATATCGGTGGGAATCTTGCGGATTTCACATCTGACCAGGAAAGCGCCTGGGAGCTTGTAGAATATGTGGACAGCATCTTTCTGAAATATGGTGCCACCAATAACATTTCTTCTCCTCCGGCAGATGAGGTTGAATTCCTGGAGAGGAAAGCTGCGTCCGTGGGTGCGAGCTTCATTCAGATTAAGCAGCGTCACATCGGCTCGGATAATTCCATTGCCTTGATATCTAATTTCAAGCAGGATCTTGAAGCAAAGGGTATTGATTTCCTTCTGAATACCGATGTTGCAGACCTTATTGTAGAAGATAATGTATGCAACGGAGTTCTGCTTGGAAATGGAAAAAGGCTTAGTGCAAACTATATCCTGCTCGCTCCCGGAAGGGTTGGCTGTGACTGGGTGAATGAGATGGTGAACAGACACTCGATCCTCTATTCGTTCAGCGGTGTCGATATAGGTGTAAGAGTTGAAGTACCTTCGATAATCATGGATCCTATCACAAGAATCAATCATGACCCGAAGTTCCACATCCATACAAGGCGCTATGATGATTTTGTCAGGACCTTCTGCACCAATGAACATGGATTTGTTGTTAAGGAAGAATACGAGGGTTTTGTTGCCACAAACGGCCATTCCATGCACAGGAGTGAGTCCGAAAATACAAATTTTGCCTTTCTCGTGCACGTGGAACTGACCCGGCCAATGGAAAACACAATCAGGTATGCAAGGTCCGTGGCCAAACTTGCAACTACTATCGGTGGTGGCAAACCTGTTCTTCAGAGGATGGGAGATCTGCGCAGAGGCAGGCGTTCCACGGAAAAACGCATAGAGAGAAACACGGTTGTCAATACCTTAAAAGATATCACTCCGGGGGATATTTCCATGGCTCTGCCGCACAGGATGGTCATGGATATTATAGAAGGTCTGGAAGTCCTCAATGAGATAATTCCCGGAGTGAATTCCGACTCTACATTGCTGTACGCCCCCGAGGTCAAGTTCTACTCGATAAAACTTCAGGTTGACAGTAAAATGCAAACAAGTATTGGAAATCTCTTTGCAGCAGGGGATGGTGCGGGTCTGTCCAGGGACCTCGTTAACTCAGCAGCCACCGGAGTTCTTGCTGCAAGGGGTATACTTTCCATTGAAAAGTAAAATGGATGGTCCTGTCTTCTTTACAAATTGCTAAGAGAGGAAAGAGGAATCTCGCATAATGATGGTTGGGTGATGTTTGGGGGTATTGATACATTTAGCCAAAAAGAATCAATGCATCAGAGGGGGAATTATTATCGTGTGAGATTCCTCTGCACCTGTAATATATATAGTTCTATATAAGTATTCCGTATCTGATTTTTACGTATGCTGTAAATGTTTTTATGGTGAATTTACCCGTGTATTATGTCTGTTTTTTCAACGTGTTTTATAATTTATTGATGCAAGAAGAAAAATTATTATAATCTTTACAATTCTTAGGATACATGGAAAATACATCGGAGATATTTTGTGCAGGCGTGTCGGAAAAACAATATATTCTTGGAGGGGACGGAAGATCGGATAAGGCTCTCCTCCATCTTGGAAGATATCTTGCACTGGACAGGTCTTCCGGTGCGGATGTCAAACTGGATGTACAGAGGCCGCATGCAGTTCTTATCGGTGGTAAAAGGGGCTATGGTAAGTCCTATACCATGGCTGTACTTATAGAGGAGCTTCTGATGCTTCCCGATGAAGCTAAAACGAATCTTGCATCCATTGTTATTGATACCATGGGTATATTCTGGACTTTTTCCAGGGAAAATGTGGTGCAGGCAGATTCCCTTTCTGACTGGGATCTTGAAGCATCCGGCTTTAACGCGGAAATCTATGTTCCCGCCGGCAGTGAAGAGGAGTACAGAAAAAGGAATATCAGTGTAAAACCAATGTCCATCCCCCTGTCACAGGTCGATGCTTATCAGTGGTGCGAACTTTTCGGACTTGATCCGGTATCTTCCACGGGTGTTCTTATAGTGAGGGTCATTGAAGCACTTCGTGAAAGCTCGTCAGACTTTTCCTTTGAGGATATTCTGGATAACATACTTGAAGACGAACGCTCGGATATAGTATCAAGAAGTGCGGCGGAGAACTATTTCAGGACAGCCATGTCATGGGGTATTTTTGCCGGGAACGGAATGGATATTTCCGATATAGTGGCAGGAGGTACCCTGTCTGTCATTGATGTGAGCACTATCAAAAACGATTCGGTCAGGTCTGCGGTTGTAGGCTTTCTTGCAAGGGATATCTATCACAGGAGACTGGAATCCCGCCGGGCCCATGAAAGGATGCTTATGGGTGAGGAGATTACTGAAAAAGGAATCCCTATTGTATGGATGTTCATTGACGAGGCTCACCAGTTCGTTCCGGCAAAAGGGAACACACTTTCATCAGATGTGCTACTGAACGAATGGCTCAGACAGGGTCGCCAGCCGGGTCTTTCACTTGTTCTGGCAACACAGCGTCCTTCATCTCTGCACAGGGATGTACTTTCTCAATCTGATGTTGTTATATGCCACCGGCTAACCTCTCAGGACGATATTCTCGCACTTGAGTCTGTAAAACCTACTTATATGAGTGAGAATTTCGGAGATTCCATAAAGAAAATGGGTACCGAAAGAGGAATTGCTCTTGTAGTGGACGATAACACGGAAAGCACGCATGTCATCAGGATCAGGCCCCGTATGAGCTGGCATGGTGGCGATGAACAGCTTTTGCATCGTCCCTGAAGAATATTAGCTATTATACACTTTACTTCTTTTTATGCAGAAAAAGATAGTAATTTTTGAAGAATATTCGGATAAGGTATATATCACTTAATCTCACTAGTATGTCCGTAATACAAAATATTCAGACTACATATCCTTGACCACTGCAATTTTGCAGCGTTTTGTTATTGAGTGCGGTCATGGATTATGCTATAGTGACAATATTTGAATCTTAAAAATATATTTTTCAACTTTTCGATCGTGATTCGATGAAAGCCCATTTAGTTAGACAAAAAAACATTGCCGAGAAGATAAGCCCTGAAGTTGCGATTTCCAACTGGAAGGACTGGAAATGGCAGATCAGGCATTGTGTAAATGATATTGATACTTTTGAAACACTTCTGGATATCAAATTCGATCCGGAAGAGAGAAAATCCCTGGAAGAAACACTTGAAAAGTTTCCGCTTTCCATAACTCCCTATTATCTGTCACTTATTCAGGCCGATGACCTGAAGAATGATCCGATATTCATGCAGGCCTTCCCTTCACCAAGTGAGCTGATATTATCGAAAGACGACATGCATGATCCTCTTTCAGAGGATTCTGACAGCCCCGTGCCCGGGATCACACACAGGTATCCCGACAGAGTGCTGTTCCATATAAGTAATGTCTGTTCCATGTACTGCAGACACTGTACCAGAAAGAGAAAGGTCGGTGATGTGGATTCCGTTCCCGGAAAGGAAGAAGTGCAGAAAGGACTTGACTACATAGCCAACCATCCTGAGGTAAGGGATGTACTGCTTTCCGGCGGGGACCCGTTCATGCTCTCGGACGAGTATCTTGACTGGATACTTACGGAACTGCGTGCAATCCCGCATGTTGAGGTCATAAGGATTGGTTCGAGGATGCCGGTAGTACTTCCGTACCGTATAACCGATGAACTTGTGAATGTACTGAAAAAGCATCATCCTGTATGGGTAAACACCCATTTCAATCATCCGCGTGAAGTAACCAAATCATCAAGGGAAGCTCTGCGAAAACTTGCTGATGCCGGGATTCCCCTTGGTAACCAGACAGTACTGCTCTCAGGAGTCAATGACTGTTACAGGATTCTGAAGAGGCTGTTCCACAAACTTGTAGAGAACAGGGTAAGACCATATTACCTTTACCAGTGTGACCTGTCGGAGGGTCTTACACACTTCAGGACCTCTGTAGGAAAGGGTATTGAGATCATGGAACACCTAGTAGGTCATACCAGTGGTTTTGCCATACCTACATATGTAATAGATGCTCCGGAAGGCGGAGGAAAGATTCCAATACTGCCGACATATATGATATCAAGGTCCACGAACAGGGTGATTCTCAGGAACTACGAGGGTGTTATTACCTCCTATAAAGAGCCTGAAGACTATAAACCAGTATACTGCAGCCGTGAATGTGATGACTGCAGTCTGCAGCTCAAACTTGATGATGCATCGGAATACAAGTCAGTGGGTATTGCAAAACTGCTTGTGGACCACGACGAAACCTTAAGTCTGGTTCCCGGCGAAACAGAAAGACTGGAGAGAAGGGACAGTGAAGGATAAAGTGGAAACTGTAGGTGAATCTGCGATACAGCACGGCAGTTTCAACGACAGGATCTACCTGATGCATCTCTCTCCAGCTGATCATGGTTCCATCCTTGAAGACCTGGAGAGTATTGCACAGAAGAATGATTATTCCAAGATATTTGCTAAAATCCCCTCCTCACAGAAGGAGGATTTTCTCTCTTTCGGATACAGGGAGGAAGCATTTGTACCAGGTTTCTTCGATGGCAAGGAAGATGCCAGCTTCATGTGTAAATACTTCACAAGGTCCCGGATGGTCGACGAGGATGCAAAGGTCAATAAGGAAGTACTTGAGACAGCTCTCTCAAAGGACAGCAAAGATGAGTCCTTCCGACTTGACAATGATGCCTCCTGCACGCTCTGTACTGAGGAGGATGTGGAGCGCATGGCAGAGATATACAACGAGGTCTTTGCCACCTATCCTTTCCCCATTCACGACCCATCCTACCTGCTCAAGACCATGTCCGATAATGTAGTTTACTTCTGTATCAAGGAAGATGACCGGATAGTAGCTCTGGCGTCATCTGAAATGGATATTGAGAATAATAATGTGGAAATGACTGACTTTGCAACACTTCTGGAGTGTCGTGGGAAGGGTTATTCCCAGTACCTTCTGGGCTATATGGAAAAAGAGATGGCCGAGAGAGGTGTGCTCACAGCTTATACCATTGCCAGGGCAGGGTCTTTTGGTATGAATATAGTGTTTTCAAGGAATTCCTACCGGTATGCGGGAACTCTTGTCAAGAATACGAATATCGGCGGCAAGCTTGAAAGCATGAATATCTGGTACAAGAGCCTTTGATTCAGGCTGGCCGGTTCAGAAAGAACAAATCACTTACACGTTGTAGATGGTATCCTTGATATTTTTGGTTACTATCTCAACGCTGTAATTGTGGACAGGCAGCTCTGTGAGGAGTTTTTCATTGATAAAGTTTGTCAGATCCTCATCATCATCAAAAAGGCCGAAGGCTTTGATAGAATACTGGCCTGTGGTCTGATATATCCTGGTAAACTCTTCCATTGAAAGCAGTTTGTTTATACCTGCCTTCATTTTTTTTGGTTCCATCTCAAGGTTGAATATTGCAAATGTATTCTTACCGAACTTTTTAGGGTTGAGCAGGACCACATAGTTCTTGATATAGCCCTCTTCTTCCAGCTTATCAAGCCGGTACCTGACACCGTTCTCACTGAGGCCTACCTGCTTTGCTATTTCAGAAACCGGAGTGCGCGCTCCTTCCTGCAGTATAGAGAGGATCAGAATATCTTTTTTGCTTACCATTGATATAAATTAAAGACCGTCGAAGCTATTAAGATTTTTCTGGTGGTTTATACAAAGTAGTTGCTATTGTAAATCGCAGAGTAGTATTATTTCCAGTAGTATTATTTAGGATGATTGTATCTATGGTATTCAACTTAATCGATAATCCAAATAATTGATATCCGGTGTTAATATGAAAGGAAGAGTCTGGAAATTCGGAGATGACGTAGATACGGATGCTGTTATCCCTGGCAGGTACCTTATTCTCAACACGCCTGAAGAACTTGCTGAACACGCTTTTGAAGGTGTCAGACCGGAGTTCGCCAAGCAGGTAGAAGAAGGCGACATAATTGTCGCAGGTAATAATTTCGGTTGCGGTTCCTCAAGGGAGCATGCTCCGATCGCACTTAAAGGCACAAAGATAAGCTGTGTGATTGCAAAATCCTTTGCACGTATCTTCTTCAGGAACTCCATCAACATTGGCGTGGCACTTCTCGAATGCCCCGATACCGATAAGATATCCGATGGCGATGAGCTTGAGGTTGATTTTGCAACAGGTGTTATCACGAACCTGACAAAAGATGAGAAATACCAGGCAACACCTCTGCCTGAGTTCGTCAGGGGTATCATGGATGCCGGCGGTCTCATAGAGTATACCCGCAGAATTATCTGAAATCTGCTTCACACTTGATAAATATCACTATAACAGGAGAATAACATGACCCAGTATAAAGTACCCGTAATACCCGGAGACGGTATCGGACCAGAGATCATTGCAGAAGGTCGCAAGGTCATCGATGCTGCAGGTGAGAGATTCGGTTTTGACGTAGAGTGGGAGGAGTTTCCACACGGTGCTGACCATTATCTTGAGACAGGTGAGCTTATTTCAGAAGATTCACTGAAGGAACTTTCACAGTATTCCGCTATTTACCTTGGTTCGATCGGAGATGACAGGATCGCACCGGGGGTACTGGAGAAAGGTATCCTGCTTGCTGCAAGGTTCTATTTCGACCAGTACGTAAACCTGCGTCCGATCAAGCTTCTGGATGGCGTATGGTGTCCACTCAAGGATAAGACTCCCGAGGACATCGATTTTGTTGTCGTCAGGGAGAACACAGAGGACTTCTATATCGGTATAGGCGGACGTGCAAAGTCAGGTACAAGTAAGGACCTTCTTGAGGTTCACAGGTCACTTTACAATGCAAAGTTCGGTCTTGACATCGAGACTGACAGTGAGGAGATCGGATACCAGATAGGTATGATCTCAAAGGAAGGCACACAGAGAGTAATGGAATACTCTTTCGATCTTGCTGAAAATAGGAATAAACATGTTTCATCAGTTGACAAGGCAAATGTCCTCTCAGACATATACGGATTCTGGAGAGAGGAGTTCAATGCAGTTGCAGAAAAGCATCCTGATGTAAAGACAGACTTCAACTTTGTCGATGCTATCACAATGTGGTTCGTGAAGAATCCTGAGTGGTTCGATGTTGTCGTGACCCCTAACATGTTCGGAGATATCATTACCGATCTTGGTGCAATGGTGCAGGGCGGACTCGGACTGGCTCCGGGAGGAAACATCAACCCTGAGGGAACCAGTATGTTCGAGCCTATCCACGGTTCAGCTCCGAAGTACAAGGGTCAGAACAAGGTCAACCCCATAGCAACCATCTGGGCAGGTGCCATGATGATCGAGCAGCTTGGTGAAAAGGAAGCTGCAGATGCTATCGTGTCCGCGATCGAGACCAATATCCGTGAAGCAAAGGTCCAGACCTACGATATGGGTGGCTCCGCAGGTACATCCGATGTGGGTGACGATATTGCCAGGATAGTCCTGGGCAAATAATCCTTTTATTTTTGCATCCTCAGGGATGCATTTCTGTTTTTTTTTTTCTTGGTTTTTACTTTCTGGTTCTATTTCTATAATCCGTATGCTGTTTCTGTTTTTATCTCATAATGATGATTAGGATTATATTCAAAAATATAGAAATAGTTATATAGCCAGGAGTGAAGTTTTCATTAGTTAAGATTATACAAAGCCGGACTCACGGCCAGATAAAGGTGAAAATATCTGTCCTTTTTGTTCCGGAAGGAAGTGTTAGCTGTATGGCCAGATCAATTGAAGACCTCGAAAAAGACCTCAACACTATGAACGAGATGTTCCGCAAGTATGTGAAATTATCATCACACTACCAGAAACAGATAGATAACGCGGATATCCCTGAAGAGCAGCGCAATGCTCTGCTGGAAAAGCTTGAAGAGGAGAATGAGAAAGTTCAGCAGGCAAAGCTCCAGATCGAGAAGTTCGAGCAGACCATCCAGGCTCTGAAGCAGTCCAGAGCAAAACTAAAGGACGTAAGCTCCAGGGATGACAAAGTGGATTACCTGGTCGCCTACAATTAAAACAAAAAATTGATCTAAGTTTTCACGCCATGCAGTAAACTTCAACCTTTGATGCGGGTTCCCAGGTGAACCTTGCTCAGAGGTTCTGTTTTCAGACTTTCCTGCATGATGACCTGCCGGACGTTGCTGGCATTGGTGCCATCCATTACTATTGTTTCAAGATTGCAGCGCTCGATGATCTTTGCAGCCAGTGGGTCCACAGGTGATTTGGAACCTGCTTTCATCTCGGTGGCTATTACAGTGTTGACAAGCTCTTTGCATGTCATGGTATCGTATTTCTTTGCATCGGGGTGCTCTCTCGGGTCTGCGGTATAAACACCATCCACTGCAGTTGCGATTACAAGCATGTCAGCACTCATGTACTCTGCGAGTATGGCTGCAACCGCATCCGTTGTCTGGCCCGGGATAACTCCTCCCATAACGATAATTTTACCGGATGTAAAAGCATCTCTTGCCTCTACATAGTCAAGAGGTGGTCTTGGATATGCATCATCACCGAGTGCCGATATCAGCAGTTTTGCATTCAGTCTGGTGATGTCTATACCAATGTAGTCGCATTCGACCTCATTCGAACCTGTGCTGCGTGCGACATTTATGTAATCCCTTGCAGCAACACCGCCGCCTGTTACAACTATTATATCGTGCTCTTTTGAGATTTCCCTGAGTGCATCGGCATATGCCAGAAAACTTTCAGGCTTCAGTTCCTTTGCCAGAATTGATCCGCCTACTGATAAAATAATTAACATAATAATCACTGCTTAACGCTGTCTTTGGCTTAAAAGTATCGCCACGGCTCCAAGGGCTATCAGGCCGGCTAGTGAACTGAAACCCGGGATTATGGTTGATATGTCTAAAGGATCAATGTCAGATCCCATTTTCTCGCTGTGAAGTATTCCTCCGTTATACAGCCCTGACAATCTGGCCACATCCCCGATTTCCTGATCGGTTGATCCGTAAAAATATATTTTGATGTGGTCTTCGGTGGAGTTATCCATAAGCACTAATGTATAACGGCTCATTGAGGAGTCTATACTGCTAAGTTCCCCGGTTACTGTGACATACTTTCCGTTATAGTATGAAGGATCGGAGTTGATGCTGGAAATATTGACTTCTCCCATGTCCTGTATCGGATAGTGCAGAACATAGCTGGGATACATGATATCATCTTCTATGGGATCATGCATGAACTCGCCTGTGATCATGGCCTGTTCACCGCCCTCAAAACCGTCGAACAACTCTGATTTTGTCGTATCTATCTTCAGAGAATAATCATCTTCCGTGAGCACAGCGGATTGTTTCCCGATTTCGGAAAGATTGCCGATGACACTTATCTTACGATATGCCATCGTGCTGTCATAAACAGTGGGATCTTCCATGATCTTTGAGAGGGGGATGATCTCAAGTTCGAACATGGAAGCGCTTGCAAAAGTGGCAGTACATGTGAGTAAGAGCAAAGTGATTGTTGCCAGTTTCAGTGTACTGCCGTTTTTCAATATATCACCTTATCAGAGTTTGCCCATCTTGTGGAGAAGCTCGGCGTTAAGAACACTTGCGCCTGCTGCACCGCGGATGGTGTTGTGTCCCATTGCGGTATAACGGATACCTTCTCTGATCCTTCCGACAGATACACTCATACCATTGCCCATGTTCCTGTCAAGGCGGGGCTGTGGTCTGTCTGCCTCTTCCCTGACTATGATTACCTCTTCGGGCTCAGTCGGGAGGTCTCCAAGGTCCGGCTTGAAGTTGAGGAATGCCTCTTTAACCTGTTCAGGGCTTGGCTTATCTGCCATTTTTGCCCAGATCGATTCGGTATGACCATCCATTACCGGAACCCTGTTACAGGATGCACTGATGTCTATGTCTGCAAAGGTGATCTCTGAACCATCGAACTCACCGAGAAGTTTCAGTGGTTCTGTTTCCATCTTCTCCTCTTCACCGCCGATGTAAGGGACGATATTATCAAGTATTGCCATTGAAGAGACACCATTGTAACCTGCACCGGAGACTGCCTGCATAGTGGCCACCTGGACTGCTTCAAGGCCGAACTGCATGAGTGGTTTGAGTGTCGGGACCATGATAATGGTAGAACAGTTGGGGTTTGTTACTATGTAACCGTCCCATCCACGATTGTCCTGCTGTACATCTATGAGTCCCAGATGATCTGCATTGACCTCGGGGACCACGAGCGGTACATCTTCTGCCGTTCTGAATGCGGATGCATTACTTGCAACTGCAAATCCTTCTTTGGCAAACTCAGCCTCTACGGTTTTAGCATAGTCTGATGGAAGTGCTGAGAATACAACATCCGCATCCACCTTTTTGGGATCAACCGGGACAACTTCCATATCCCTTACATTGTCGGGGATGTTGCTCTCGAGTCTCCAGTTAGCTGCTTTTCCGTATGTTTTCCCTGCACTTCTTTCAGATGCTGCAAGGGATGTGACTTCGAACCAGGGGTGATTCTCCAGTGCCTGTATGAATCTCTGTCCTACCGCACCGGTAGCACCCAAGACACCTGCTTTGATTGATTCTGACATAGATCTTCCTCGAAAAATAAGAAAAAAGAATTTAAAAATAGAACGCCCCGGAATAAACCAATGGGTTATTCCATGGCTATTGCGTCTGTCGGGCACACATCGACACATGCACCGCAGTCCAGACACTCACCTGCGTCTACTACTGCAATGTTGTCGCCGTTCATAGCGATTGCCTCTGCCGGGCATTCATCTACGCATGTTCCGCAACCGACACATTCGCTGACAGTAATAATTGCTACCATTTTACTTTTCTCCTTATTGTTTGACTGATGTGGCGTATTATATTAATATCCACTATATTAGTAATGAACTACACTCTATCATTACATAAGTGAAATAAAAAGTTATCGTTGTCTGTCTAAATAAAGATAACATCTCCATGTTTTCTCTATTTCTCTGAAGGTCCGGTTTTTTGTTCTGCACATAGTCCTTTCTTTGTTCTGAATAGATTTGTTCAATAGAAAAATATATTATTTTAATTAAGCAAAATTTATGTAGTTCCGTATTAACTGCATACTATGCAAAAAAGATTCTCTCCTATTTTCGTATTTGCTGATAGTGGCATATCGCCTGTAATCGGTGTCATACTCATGCTGCTCCTCACTATCCTGCTTGCAGGAATAACTGTTACTTCTGTATATGGTGATGGCTTTTCAGATTCCCTGAGCAAGGCTCCGATGGCAGTTATCGAGGTGGAGAGTGTGGAGGGCGGCGTACCGATGCCGAATCATTACGGTTATGATCAAAACTACGTGATACTTATTCACAAAGGCGGTGATTCCTTACAAACAGCTTCTACAAAAATAACAATTGGCGGTGAAGGCAATGCTTACATTGGAATTGTTGGTAATGGAAATCAACCTATGGATGGTGAAGTTTTAATTACTTATGATGATCTCACAACCGATAGAAAAAATCCTCCATACGCTTCACATAACCCGGATATTCTTGATGGTATCTGGTCTGCAGGAGAAAAACTTGTTCTGAATGGTAGGGATAGTGTGATCGGAAATGGTCCCACATCAGTACATGTTGTCCTCAACGGAATGACAAACACTTCTGACAATTACGGACTCAGGGAAAACAGCATAATCACGATTAAAATCTTTGACAGTAAGAGTGATAAGATCATTGCAGAGTTTGAGCATGAGGTCACCCCTGCACAGTAAATCACATCAAAACCGTTTAAGTAAGGTGAGCTCATAGGGGAGTGCAATGAGTGCTAAAAGCGGTTACATGAAATACTTCCCCAAGGACGCCTGCTATCCAAATCAGCAGGATGCCATGGATAAGATACATGCTGCACTGATGAATAAGGAAATAATTCTTTTTGAGGGTGCCTGTGGTACGGGTAAGACCCTCAGTGCCCTTGCTCCTGCCCTTCAGGTGGGCAAGCAGCTCCAGAAAACTGTGATCATCGCCACCAATGTGCACCAGCAGATGGTACAGTTCATCAACGAAGCCCGTGAAATAAAACAGGATAATGATGTGAAGGTAGCGGTGGTCAAGGGCAAGACCACCATGTGTCCCAACGGTGTGGACTATGATGAGTGTGCCCTTAAGAGGGAGAACACCTTCGAAGCGCTTGAACTGGAGCGGGAGATCGCCCTGAAGAAACAGGAGATGAAATCCGCAACAGAGAACTACAAGCGTTCCCGGGATCCTGCACTGGTGGCCCTGCGCGATGCCCTTTCAAAGGAACTGGAGGTCGCGGAAGAGAAGATAAGGGAAGTCAGGAACCGCTCCTGTAATCATTTATATGAAGTACTGCGCAGCGACAGCGAATCATTCAGGCAGTGGCTCTTTGCGGACGTACGCACTCCTGAAGAAGTCAATGACTATGCCTTCCAGAAAGGAATGTGTGGGTATGAGCTGCTAAAGCGTGAACTCAAACACGCTGATTTTGTGATCTGTAATTATCATCATGTCCTTAACAGTGATATTTTCATGACCGTCCTGAACTGGCTGGAAAAGGAGCCACAGGATGTAATAACTATCTTTGACGAGGCACACAACATAGAGGCTGCTGCAAGGTCGCATTCCTCGCTGACCATCACCGAGCACACCATCGAGAAAGCTATCTCCGAGATCGAGGCGAACATGGACCAGATGCCCGATGGTGGCTCTCATAATCTTTTCAAGATACTTCTCAATATCATCAAAGACACCTACAACGCCCGCTTCAAGTTCGGCGAGCGTGAGAGGATCGGTCGGAACTGGTACGACATGCGTATAAGTGATCCTTATGAGCGCAATGATATGGTAAGCGGGAAATTCCTCAGGCTTGCAAAAGAATCCGGATTCGGTGGTGAAGAGGAGATCCAGAAGACATTGTCCGAGGCAAGTGCCTTTGGAGCCATGCTTGATGAGAATTTCCGCGAGCAGTACAAGAAGGGTCTGAGCAAGGTACTGAAGCGCTCACACATCCGATATGTGGCGGACTTTATATCCTCATATCTGGTGCTTGCGAACAATCCCAATTATTATCCCATACTGAATGTAAGGCGGGATATGGATAACGAGATATACGGCCGTCTGGAGCTGTTCACCTGTATTCCGAAAAATGTCACAGAGCCCCTGCTGGACTCGGTATTCTCCGCCATACTCATGTCAGCCACCATGAGGCCCTTTGATATGATACGATCCACTCTTGGAATCGGAAGGGAGGTTCGTGAGATTGCCTACGGGACTTCTTTCCCGGAAGAGAAGCGTCTGACAATTGCAGTATCTGTCCCTCCTCTTTTTGCCAAGAGCAGGGATGATCCGCAGACCCTTCAAGCTGTGGAAGAGGTAATTTTCGATGCCGTGGAGAACAGCCAGGGTAATGTCATCATCTTTTTCCAGAGCTATTACGAGGCAAAGCGCTACTACAGTAAAATAGATGCCAATTTCAATATTCCTGTCTTCCTTGATGAGGTAGGCGTATCTTCACAGGAGGTCAGGGAGGATTTCTTCCGTATAGGTGAAGATGGTGGCAAGGCGGTGCTCATATCCTATCTCTGGGGTACCTTGAGCGAGGGCATAGACTACCGTGACGGAAGGGGAAGGACCGTGATTATCGTGGGTGTGGGCTATCCGGCTCTCAATGACCGGATGCATGCTGTTGAATCTGCCTATGACCACAGCTTCGGGTATGGTGCCGGATGGGAGTATGCGGTGCAGGTGCCTACAGTTCGTAAGATAAGACAGGCAATGGGAAGAGTGGTACGTTCACCAGTGGACTATGGTGTAAGGATATTACTGGACGGGCGTTATCTCACAGACGCACCTGCAAAATTCGGCAAGTTTTCGGTATTCGAGGCTTTCCCACCCGAGGAGCGAGAAGAGTTTATCGATGTGGAGCCTGAAAAGGTGAAGTATTCTCTGATGAACTTCTTCCAGGATAATGCAGAAGATTCCTATTAACGTTCTCAGGATTTTCAGATATGTTTTTTAATTATGAGAATCAATGATAAATGGGATTATGTAAATTGTCCTATTAAAGGGGTTATTGCATGGCAGTTGAAGAGATCATAAAAGATATTTCCGGTGAACTTGAAAGACTTGTGAACACAAAGACCGTAGTTGGAGATCCGGTAGTTTGCGGAGATACCACCATAATACCTGTGACGAAAGTTTCCTTTGGATTTGGAAGCGGAGGGGGCGAAGGCAAGAAAAAAGATGCTGAAGAAGGATTTGGTGGTGGCGGTGGTGCAGGTGCCAAGATCGAACCTATCGCATTCATAATAATGTCTCCCGATGGCGTGGAGCTTTTACCGATAACCGGCAAGGGTGGACTTGACAAGATCATGGACTCGGTTCCCGGAATGATAGAGAAGATGAAGTCCATGAAGTCAAAGAAAGATAAAGGCGAGGAAGCTGAAATCTACAGGGAACCCCAAAGCCCTGCTGAAGCTCAGGCCCAGTCCGAATCAAGTGCAAAGCTGTAAGAAGACGTGACCCGTCTTCTTTCCGATTACTGACATCTGTGTGGGGCAGTCATGGTTCTGGAAATTCTCATAGCTCTGCTGATACTATTGCTGCTGTTGATATTATTCGTATCTTTTCATGTGATGCTGGTACTTGACAAAAGAGGGGGAGAATTCCAGCATAAGATACGTATAAAATGGCTTTTTTTAAGCTATTCTGTGGATCCTGTGAAGCTTGCGGGAAAGGACAAATCCGGGAAAAAAAAGAAAACCAGCAAAGCAACTGAACCTCCGGCTGATAAGCCCAAAAAAGAGAAGAGTGAACCGCAGCCTGTTGAAGCAGAGAGGCAAAAAAAGGACGAATCTACTGTAAGTGCTGATCAAAAGAAGGAAGACAAAGAATCTGAAAGATGGTCGGTAAGCAATATAATCAAGATGCTCAGACTGCTTATAGTGCCCGTGATCAGGCTGGCAGAAGGGATACTCGGAGCAATTGATATCCACAAACTGAACCTTGATCTGAAGTTTGGTTTTGATGATCCGGCGGATACGGGTATGGTGGTTGGTTACCTGTATGCTTTAAGAGGATATCTGGAATATCAGTATGAAAGGGTCAGGCTTTACGCGGAGCCCAATTTTATAGAAATGATGCTTGATTTCCACATTATAGGTGATATCAAGTTCAGGATAGCCAGTTTAATCCCTGCTGTCATGAAATTTGTCTTCAACAGAAATGTACTGAGGCTTTCCTGGGCACTCATAAGAAAGAAGGATATTCCCGATCCTGCATGAGTCGAATGTGCTAATTGTTTAATAGTATGTTGAACTGATAGACATTAGCATGATCAGAATAACGTCTCCTTCCAGGTTACACCTTACACTCATCGACATGAATGCATCATGGGGCAGGATAGATGGTGGTGCAGGTATATCCCTGGAATCTCCTCATATTACAATTTCCGCAGAAAAATCCGATCAGATAGAGGTTGCAGGCGATTCTATTCTGAAGGAAAGGATGGAGGCCGCAGCCGGGAAAGTCCTTCCTGAAGGTGAAGGAATAAGAATTCTTATCGAAGAGGATATGTATTCCCACGTGGGTCTTGGATCGGGAACCCAGGCGTCCCTGTCCGCTGCTGCTGCTGTCAATGAGTTGTATGGTCTTGGGATGGGTGTCCGGGAGCTGGCCATTGCCGTGGGACGTGGCGGCACTTCAGGAATCGGCGTAGCGTCTTTTGAATCAGGTGGCTTTATCGTTGACGGTGGACATAAATTCAGCGAAAAAGGTTCTTTTTCCCCGTCCTCGGCAAGCAGGGCCGATCCCGCACCTGTACTATTCAGGCACGATTTGCCTGACTGGGACATCGTTCTTGCACTTCCTGACACTCAGGGTGCACATGATGCAAAGGAGGCCGATATTTTCCGCAAGGTATGTCCCATACCACTGAATGAGGTTCAGGAAGTATCTCATATGATCCTCATGAAAATGATGCCCGCCATAATTGAGGATGATATCGAGGCCTTCGGACGTGCTGTAAATCATATACAGACCCTGGGCTTTAAGAAACGTGAAGTACAGCTCCAGCGTCAGGCTGTAAGGGATGTGATCACCCTGATGCAGGAGTCCGGTGCATATGGTGCGGGTATGAGCTCTTTTGGTCCCGTTGTCTATGGAGTTGTGGACAGCAGGGAAGATGCAGCTTACATCATGGAAGATGTGCAGGACCATCTGGACAGGACCATCGGTGGCAGGGTGATGATAACCCAGGCAAACAATACTGGTGCGGACATCAGGAGGGTCTGAACTGGCTACTGAGTTCAATTCATGGTTTGGCAGTTTCACCCTGGACGCGGAGGGTGAAATCACAACTTACCAGCTCTTTGAAAAAGACCCGGAAATGCTGGCTCTGCGTGTTCTAGAATTGCAGGAGAGCGGTCAGACTATTCCGGATCTGAGGCAGCTTGCCCTGGATTGTGGTTTTGTGGATCTGGATGAGGATTATGATATACTGCTGAGGGATGTCTGTATCAGGGCAGCCAAGAGCCGTATCTCCGGCACAGATACAGATGATGTGCGAATTGTACATGCAGTGGAAGCTCTGGATGATATCGATAAGAATGTCAATGAGCTCAGCGAGCGCCTGCTGGAATGGTATGGTATGTACTTCCCTGAACTGGAGCTTACCGGAGAGCCGCTTGCAAGGTTTGTGATGGCTTTCGGATCACGTGGCAATGTGCCTGAAGATCATCAGCTTTTTGATAAGGCATCAAAGTCCATGGGTTCGGAACTTTCTTTTGCGGACGAGGAGCTGCTGAAGGCATTTGCATCCAATCTCTGTGGCCTGTACGATACCCGCAGGCAGATCGAAAGCTATATTGTTACAGGCATGGGTTCGCTTGCACCGAACCTGACGGATGTTGCAGGCGGACTGCTTGGAGCAAGGCTCATAAGCATTGCAGGAAGTCTGGAAAAACTTGCAGCTTTCCCTTCCAGCACGGTACAGGTAATAGGCGCCAACAGGGCGCTGTTCAAGCACCTGCGCTCGAACACACCATCCCCTAAGCATGGTATTATTTTCAACAACGTTATCATCAAGAACGCACCCTGGTGGCAGCGAGGAAAACTGGCAAGGGCTTTTGCGGCCAAGATCAGCCTTGCGGCAAGAACGGACTTTTATTCAGGTGAAAAGGATCCGTCAATCAAAGAACAGCTTGAGAAAAAACTCAGTGCTATCAGAAAGGCAAATCCGAATCCACCAAAGAAAAAATCAAAGCCAAAGGGTAAGGGAAGGAAAAAGAGAGGAGGTAGACGCTGATGTCTGTTGAAGAGATCAGTGACGGAATATTCGAGATCGACCTAGATGACAGGAAAAGCCTGGCAACCAGAAACCTCATGCCAGGTATCAGTGTCTACGGCGAGCGCCTGATAGAGGAAGAAGACGAAGAATACCGCCTCTGGGACCCAAAACGCAGTAAACTGGGTGCCATGGCTCTGAAGAAGTTCGAGATTCCGATAACTTACGATTCCACGGTACTCTATCTTGGAGCAGCCTCGGGCACAACCGTCAGCCATGTATCGGACATTCTCCGGGACGGCCTGGTCTATGCAGTGGAGTTCTCTCCGCGCACCATGCGCGACCTGCTGCAGCTCTGCGACCAGCGTCCGAACATCATCCCGATACTGGCCGACGCCAACAAACCCCAATCCTACGCCCACATAGTGGAAAAAGCGGATGTGATCTTCCAGGATGTGGCCCAGCCCAACCAGGCCGAGATCGCAGCAATCAATTCAAAGTATTTCTTAGAAGAACACGGCCACCTGATGCTCTCCATCAAGTCAAGGAGTATCGACACCACAGCCAGCCCCAAAAAGATATTCAAGGACGAGGTCCGCAAACTGGAAAACGTCTTTGGTGTGGAGTTTGAGGTGCTGCAGAGAAAAGAGCTCGATCCGTTCCACGAGGACCATCTGGGTCTGGTGGCGCGGATGTTTGTGGATGATGAGGAATGAAATTATTTTAAGGAATAAGGCTTTCAGGATTAGTTCCTGTGCTATCAGCCGCTGCAGGCGGCACGTTTCATTTAAGACATTGAATTGATTTCTATCTTCGATAACTCTTCAATTATCAGTCTCTTTTTCCCAAGATTGCCGTTCCTTTTTCAGATATTTTTCTGAATCTACATTTTTCCAGACTTCTTTATGTAAGCCACGAAGCTTATTTGTGTAATTTTCAGTCATTTTTATTTCAATATTGTTTTTATGTTTAATATTCTCTCAATTATGTATTTTGCTTCAAATGTTGTCATCCATAAATTATCTTGCAAAGTCAACTAATCTTTGAATAATATGTTCTTTCAATTCTATTGTGCTTTTCACTTTTTCCAATGGATAGGCAAAAGTTATAATGCATTTTGAGTTGTTGTAATGTCCAGATGGTATTTCATAAATTCTTGGTTTCGAGATATCATCGTTTAGTATGTTATTTTCTTCAGGATTTTCCACCCAGAACCATCTTTTAGATAACCAGCCTTCAAATTTAAAAGACTTCGGATTATGTGGAATGATGATGCCACAAACAATTAGTGGAACATTGTCATTCATTATTATATCTTTACAGCCACCTTCGTATCTTAAAAAGAGACTAATAAACAAAATCTCATTTGGACTCTTCTCATCAATTTCTGATTCAAGAGCATAAGCTCTGCAGAAATATGAGGGAATCCATGCTTCTGAATTCAGCAAAGATCTACTCTGCTCGTAGATGGCTGTATTCCCATTAAAAGTTGTGTAGCCTTCTTCACCAATCAATCGGTCACAATCTCTTAGTAAAGATGCAATCTCATGAAAAAAATCATTCATATTTTCAAAAGATTGGCTTAATTGCTGGCTGAAATCTATATTCTCCATGTTTTACTCCTTTATTATGGTATTGTATGAGTTTTGAGAATAATTTGTTAATATCATATTCTTCTATGTTTTATCTTTTCTATAATTGTACGATATTGAAGGAATACAGACTAAGAACCGATATCTCATGTCAATGTGGTCTTTAATTTCTGATGTATATGAATAACGTGGGAAATCAAAATTTATGGTAAAAACTCCACTAAACCTTGAAAGTTTCTTGGCCTGTAATACATCTTTGATATGTCTTATTATTCTGTTTTTTGTTTTATCTTCAAAATTGCAGTGTTCTGCTTTAGTTGCGATATGTTCTATTTTCCACCAGGGAAGCCAGTACAAGGGCAGTTCCATAGGTTTTTTATAATTTATTTCTTTAGCCTTTTTAATGAATTCACTAGCAGAGTCAGAAAGTGATTTTTGTGGTATGGTATCGTCGGCAGTTACATAGACCAAGGCTTTTGAAATAATCTCTTTACTTTCAAGCCCTGATAATTGCACATATAGCTGTTGTTCTTCAATTATTCTTAGTTCTCTTGCTAACTGATCTGTAACATCATCTACGTCATAGTCTGCTTCTGATGATTTTCCAGAGTTGTATTTTGCTTCTACAAGAATTAAAGTACATTTATTTTCAGGATGATCTAGGATGATTATAACATCAGGTTCTGTGCGTGTTCTTCCTGTTTTTATCATTGGCCAAAAAATGTATTTATCTGAAAAAACCGGTTCGATAATAGCCAATTTTTTTCCTTCATTAAAATGTATTGCTTCCTTTAGTACGCATTTTAATAATTCTTCGTAGTTCAAGAAAGAACAGCACCCAAGTATGTCTGATGTCAGAAGGTCTTCTGAATTTACAGTTGTCAGTTTGTTATTAATTTCTGAGAAGGTCATATTACTTCTTCTTTTGTTTTAGGAAATCTCATTAAATAAACAGTTTCAATAAATAAAAAATTATTGAAATGAAAGACAAACAACTTATACATATGAAAAATAACATATAAATCAAAAAAGACCTTTCCTGAGGTGACAATGCCAGCCAAAAAAGATGTTGAAACTTACAGAAGAAAACTTCATGAAATGCTACCGGAGTTGAAAGAGGAATACAATGTAAGTTACATAGGTCTGTTTGGGTCCTATGTGCATGGAGAGGATACACCGGAAAGTGATCTTGATGTGCTGGTTGAGTTCAGCAGGAATCCTACTATTTTCCGTTTCGTGAATCTTGAAAATTACCTTTCGGATAAGCTGGGAGTCAAAGTGGATCTTGTTATGAGAAGTGCACTGAAGCCAAACATCGGTAAATACATACTACGTGAAGTCGAAGCGCTAGTTTGAAGATAAAAAATTCTTTATTTTTAAGCCGGTACAAGCACCCGCCGCAGGCGGCACATTCCATTGCTTTGAACTGTATTAAAAAGAGAGTACACCCGTTGGAAACAAATTGAAGTTCAAAATTCTTGTTTAACACTTCAACATCTTCAACATCCTGTTCCCGCCTTTCTGAAACTCATACTTCACCTTCTCTTCACGAACAGAATATCCTTTGTCAGCAACATAATCTATCACTTCATCAACATGCAGAGAACGCCTTGAGTTCAGGTCAAGCAACGGGAATATCCTCACTTCGCCTGCAACCCTGAGCAGTTCATCAACCGCACTAAGATGAAACTCAAGGGACAATTGTTCCGAATACAGGAACAGCAGATGCGATACAAGTGCCATGTCAAAGGAACCGTCAGCAAACGGCAGCTCCGGCAGTTCTCCTGCAACATAGCGTCCTTGCTGTTTGCCAGCCTCAAAGTCATCAAGGAAAAGCTTCATGGATTCCATGCGAATTCTCCCCAGCTCTTCGACCGAGGAAATGTTCTCCCAGACGAACTTATCCTGATTTGCTTTGGTCTGCTCCAGTACTTCAACGTAGGTCCCATAGATTCTTTTTTCGATGGCATCCCTGTCAAAACTGTAGACAGGATCAACTGAAACAACCAATCTTCCCTGTTGTGTCATCTCGTAGTTAAAACTAGCAGGCCCGTCGCCACATCCGAGAATGGATCTGTTCAGATCTTCGTCACTGAGGTGGAACATATCAACGTACTCCCGGAACGAACGACCCCAGGGGACGATATTCTTGTATTTGACAGGCATGAGAAATTGATGTCTCCAATATCACATAAATCAGACGATACAGTCATCCAGTAAAGTTTCGAAGCCTGTAAGAAAATATATATGGTTAGAATCCAATCTCTGGATAATGATTGGACTAGAGTTGTTGGAAAGCTCCGAGGGCTTTGTTGCATATGCACTGGTGTTCATACTAGCAGCTATCCCATGGATAGAGATACTTCTTGTCATTCCGGTGGGAATTGCCATTGACCTCAACCCTCTGGCTGTTGCGGTACTGGCAGCCGTCGGGAATCTGGCAACTGTTTATCTATTGATATTTGCACATGATTCCCTGCATTCTTTCTGGCAAAAACTCAGACTAAACGGTAATGGTAAAAGGCCTGAGGGAAGAAAAAAGAGAGCAATGCATACGTGGGATTCTTATGGCCTGCCGGGTCTGGCAATGCTTGCACCCGTGGTTACAGGTACTCATCTTGCTGCACTCATTGCCCTTGGTCTTGGTTCCAGGCGTTATTCGGTAGCCCTGTGGCTGACCCTGAGCATTTTAATATGGACTGCGGTGGTAACTGCCGCTTCATATTACGGGATCGAGAGCCTGAAATGGCTATTTGGGTAGTGTGGTAAAGCAAAAAAAGAGAGAGGGAGGGGAAATCCCCTCAAACAACAGTCACATTACTACCATTAGATTCAGCCACAACCTCCGGATTGTAGTAAGAGTAAGCCTTGCTCTCAGACACGATGGCCTTCACAGGGAACAGTGCCCGGACCTGTATGCTGAAGCTGATCTCCTCGCCGGGTTGCATGTCATCTATGTAGAGTATCACCTTACGGCCTGCAATCTCGTATCTGGTAATCGTGCCATCTTTCTTGAGTGCATCAAGGCTTGATGATACAGGTGTGAATCCGGTTGGTACCGCGATGTCCACTATCATCATTCCGCTGGAACTCACAGAACCGTCTATTCCCTGTATTCCGTTGTACTTTAGACGGGTATCCACGGTGACTATATCGTTTACCGCGACATCGGTGGAGTCATATTCCACATCAAGCTCGATCTCGTTCTGCTCAACTACCTCCGGAAGGATCACATTGAAGCGTCTTACAAGCTGGTAGTTCAGCTCTCCTGTACCGTCAAGTTCGAGTGTGACATTTGATGCGTTTTTGGGAATCTCCACTATCTGCACGACATCGAAGTTTTCAGAGTTCACATTGATGGATTTGATCTCTTCACCATCTGCAATCACCTGGACTGTAGCATCGATATCCCTTCCTGCAGTAGCTGCTGCGGTCATCAGTGCCCTGAAGGCCATGACCGTATCCTGGGTACTGGAGAAGCCGCCGTTTGAATTACGCTGTGCAGCTATCCATTTCAGTGATGAGCTGGCTGTAGGATTATTTGCCTCTATCAGGGCAAGGGTTGCGTAGGCTGTGGTCTCCACGTTCTTGCTGGAAGGTGCGATGAAGTTGTAGCCTTCATACTCATAGGGTTTTGCCACAGCACCGTCACCGTAGCCCCAATAGGTACCGTCATCATCCTGTTTTGCGATAGCCAGCAGGTCGTTCAGAGCCTCGTCGGCAAACGGGCTGTCAAGTCTCTGCAGGGCAAGGGTGCCGATTGCCAGAGCATAGGGGTCATCCTGGGCTGCAAGATTCTCCTCGAGATACTTCTTCGCATCAGCCATAACAACAGGACTTGCAGAACCGTATTCATCAAGTGCAAGTGTGACATACGCAGTCAGTGCATAGGTGCCACTGACACCTCCCATCATGTCCTCGTGTATCACAAAGCCAACCTGTTCCCAGGAACCATCTTCCTGCTGATGTGATTCTATCCATGAGGCAGATTCCGCAAGAATATTCTCATCAATGGTGGTCAGGTCCCTTGCACCGCTGAACTGGGACAGCACGAAGGATGTCAGCCAGAGGCTGCCTTCTGGATCACTCTCACCGAATGCCGAGAATGAGCCGTCGCTGTGCCTGTAGGTCAGCTCTCGCTGGTAACCTGTGACAATATACATCTCGGCCTTTGCCTTCAGTTCAGGATTATCCTGCCCTGTGGCTTCCAGGTAGCGCAGCACTTCCACATCGGTGGAAAAGAGCATCATATTCTGCTCACCGCAGCCGTAGGGCATTCCAAGCAGGTTGTCCACACCGTTTATGGTCTGGGCGACTATACTCGGGGTAAAGCTCACAAGCGCCTTGCCTGAGTCAGCAACTATTTCCTCAGGCAGGGTCGGATCAAGTTCTACTGAATCATTCTTCAGGACGCCGTTATCCACAATCTCCCTTGTAGCACCTTCCGGTTCGATGATAATTTCCTTGCGAACCGCATCGGCTTTCTCATTTGTCTGGCCTGTGATCTCAATCAGCTGCTTTCCAACATCCGTGGGCTGGATAGTGAAGCTTGCATGGGCCACACTGTTTGCTTCAACTGCTACTTCCTGAACATCATTACCAATAATATCGAACCAGTCTGCATTCGATAGTGTGAGTTTTACTTCCTGTTCCGTGTCAAGATAGTTGTAGACCTGTATTTGCACAGGGAACTCCTCGCCCCTTGTAACCGCATAAGGCAGGTCGGGGTCGATGAAGAAATCCTGGAAAACCGTCAGGCTGGATTCGGAGATCCCTATGCCCTCCGGACCTGATGATACTGCATGCAGTTTCCATGTGGTGATGCTGTCCGGCGCTGTCAGGTCAAGGCTGGCATGTCCCTGATCATCTGTAAGCAGGTCTGGCATCCACAACCATGTTTCGGGGAAGAACTGGCGTACTCTTTCTACTTCGGCAAGCGGCTCTGCACCTGCAGCCGGAGCTTCGGTGGGAACAGCTTCTGGCATTGCCACTTCCTCTTCAACCACATCCATCGCTACTTCATCAACAACAACATCTCCCAGAAAATTCTTCTCTTCAACTCTGTCATAACCGGTCGGAGATTTCGGCACATTGATTCCGGGTGATACCATAACGGTCACACCGGAGTTTTCCAGCATCTCGTATGCTCCTTTCCGATTCCACACCGGATGGGATTCTGCCTGTGGTTCCATGAAGCGCTTTTCAAGTTCATCGAATACCTGTTTCAGGTTGAGCCGTCCCTCGCTAAGAGCATATACCGACTCGTCAACGATGGAAAAGCCGATCATGGATCTGCTGCCTGCATCGAAGTTAACGCTAACATTGTCTCCGGGCTCAACTGAATCGCTATCAAAGGAGCTGGAAAGGTCCACCTTTGTAGAGAACTGCACATCAAATGGCAGCACATCAACAGAGACCTCGCTGTTGGGATTGATCATGTATGCAACAACCTTTGCCTGTGGACTCATTTGCGGGGTGACAGGTATGCTGATATCCTGCTCATTGCTGGTTGCCGAATATACGGTCCTGCCGTTGGCAAAGACATCATAGAACACAGTTCCGGGATTTGTGGAGTATACCCTGAAGGATATGGTATCTCCTACTTCAGGAACTCCTTCGCTTGTCTGGCTGATGTGAATGAAACTTGCACTCGGTGAGTAGACCGCTCCCATCTCCCTGTAGGCTGACGCCTCATTTGCACGGGCATTGAGGTAGCATGCTGTGGTGGATTCAGGGACATCGTATGTTATCAGGGCAACACCATTACTGGTTGTGACTGTATCCTGCTCTTCTGTTTCCTCATAGGACTCGTTTCTGAAGGTAGCATCCATATCCACCTCAGTATCAACAGGATTTCCTCCGGGATCTTTTGTAACTACAAGCACCTGCAGGAGCATTCCCGGCTTGACATAGTCGGATTCAGGTATCAACTGCAAAACTACAGGGGAATCTGCAATCGTGAGTAACTTGTTTGTGGTCTCGCTGTGATTACCTGTGTCGGTCACAGTCACATTGAGCATCAGGCTTGCCTGCCCTCCCGCACCATAAGTGCCGGCTGCATACTCCACTGCCGGGAGCTCGAATTCAAGAGAACCATCTTCAATTTCTCCGCTGAATGTTGCGTACTGTTCCCACTCACCCACATAGCGTGAAGCCTCAACAAGTACCTCACCTTCCACATCCTTGCCGAAGAAGTAGTTTGCCGAAACAGTACCCGTAATCTCATCAGATACCAGGAACCATTCCTGCGGCGTGCTGAGTGAAATATCGAATTTGGGCAGCACATACTTGTCAACTTCGATATCAACACTGGATGTTGATTCCCCGGAAGTTGCGATTATCTTCCATGTGCCAAGATTCAGTTCGCTGGCAAGTGGAATGTCAAAGCACGCCACGCCGTATTCATTGGAGCTCAGCTCTTGTTTGAATACCTTGATGCCTTTGGCATCTGTTATCTCGACATTTATATCCTGCTCCACTGGCACAAGATTGTTGTTCAGGGAAAGTATCCTGCCATGTACTGTCTGTCCCGGTTTGTATATGGGTTTGTCAGTCTCGATGAAGAGCGGATTGTTCTTTACAACTTCCACAGTGGCGGTAAAATTGCGCTCATAACCCGCCGGACTTGCGGTGAGTACATAACTTCCTTCCTCCACATCGGGTACTTCAAAGGATGCCACCGAATTTCCTGATTCGGATGTGGAAACCTTTGTAAGTGGTATCTCTTTATTGTCCTCATCGGTCAGTGTATACTCGATGCAGCGACTTACAGGCTCTCCGGCCTCAAATGCTGCCATGGTAACGGAACTCTCTCCCCCGGAGAATAGCATCTTCGGAGCGAGTATGAAGAACTCGTCACCTGAGTCTGCGAGCTGTCCGCTGCACTGGCCCGCCTGATTGGAGGGCAGTTGTGAGTCGTCGTTATAATTTCCGATACACCCTGAGAACAGGGAGAAAAGGATCAATATGCAAAGTAAATATGATTTTAAACTGTTTCCTTTTAGTTTCATTTTTCTACCACACCCGACATATGGTTAGGATTATTGTTTATGATAGAATGTAGGGGACATGACTGTATATACCTTGCTTAAACTTCAAAGAAGTTCGAAGTTATGTAAAGGGGAGCAGCCTGAAAAGAAAAATTCGAAATATCGGCTATATTCAGAGGGAGTGGATCATTGATTGCGTTCAGTTATTTCTTCCAGAAGCTTGTAGGTATCTTCCAGCTCTTTTCGGATATTTTCAATGCGTCTTTTTGATGGTACGAACAATATATGGTCTCCTGTGGATTCGATCGTGTAGCGCTTTTGAATTGTTTGTGCAAGGCTTTCGGTCATAAAAGAAGAATCCCCTTCCAGGGAAAAGTATTCGTTGTACACTTTCCTGGAGATCGGTGATTTTGTTCGCAGTAAAAAAACAGGTGCTCTTTTTTCAAAGATAATACCTGAGGACTTGTAAGTATTGCCATGTGGTGTTCCGGTTCCATATCCCAGGTTCCCGACGGAGGTATCCATATCGAAAATAATTGTTCTTATTCTCTGAAAAGTACCTGTAAAAACATTGTATATCTTTTGTCGGTTTCCCATTCTTGTTTCTTTGAAACCTTTTGATTCGACTATATCCTTCGAGCCCGGTCTGAAACCAATATCCTGATATTTTTCTAGCAGGGACTTGGAACGTGTTTTTTCCTTCAGGGACAATACTACGATAGCTGACACGAGTATGACCAGTGCAGATCCGAAGAAAACAATTAGAAAGATGATCCTGAAATCCATTTATCTCATTCACCGACAAGCTTCTTTGTGATCTCCGCCACATGTCTTCCCTGGAACCTCGCAATGCCTAGCTCGTTCTCACTTGGTTGTCTTGTATCCGGGCCGCTGCCTGCAACAGTGGAAGCTCCGTAGGGACTTCCTCCAGTGATCTCGGTGAGGATGGACTGCCTTTCTTCTGAATAGGGCACGCCTACGATTATCATGCCGTGGTGCAGCAGTGTAGTGTGAAAACTCAGGATGGTGGCCTCCTGTCCTCCATGCTGGGTGCTGCTGGATGTGAATACACTTCCGACCTTGCCTATGAGAGAACCGTCTGACCAGAGGCTACCGGTCTTATCAAGAAATGCACGCATCTGTGCGGCCATCATACCAAACCTTGTGGGTGTGCCAAAGATTATGGCATCTGCTTCCTCGAGATTCTCGACAGTTGCAACCGGGATGTGGCTGAACCTATTCTTTGATTCAGTGGCTCCCATCTTCTCGAGTATTTCGGGACTAAGTGTTTCCTGTACCTGGAAGAGTCCTATCTCTGCACCCTCAACCTCGCCGGCACCCTCGGCAACCGCCTCTGCCATTTTGTAATTGTGCCCGTAGAGACTGTAAAATATAATATTGATCTTCATTATTTCACCTATTGACTTTAGCAGTATATGGCATCAGTAATTAATAATGGGAATGTGACCTGATAAATAATTTATCTGTTTTTGAGTCAATGCATTGATTTAAATAGGTAATGTTAGATATAGATAACATAATAATAGTAATATCTAACATTATGTTAGAATTATTTCAGGTGATATTTTATGGAAAAACTTGAAAAATATGTACGTGCAGGTTATTCGCTCGGCATTGTG
The DNA here is from genome assembly GCF_013388255.1 of Methanolobus zinderi. Taxonomy (NCBI): domain Archaea; kingdom Methanobacteriati; phylum Methanobacteriota; class Methanomicrobia; order Methanosarcinales; family Methanosarcinaceae; genus Methanolobus; species Methanolobus zinderi. The sequence continues at coordinate 2,517,051 of NZ_CP058215.1, read as the reverse complement.
TTCATTCTTACAGGTGTGGCTCTGGTTGTTTTTGCCGAGGAGTATATGAAGGGAGCCATTACTCTGATCAATATCGGGTCTGTTCTTCTTTTTGTTACGTTCCTCAGGGCAAGAAGACACCGCAAAGGGCTGGTGAAGGATGAGAGGACTGTCAGGATCGGTTCATATGGATTATCATATTCGTGGTTTGTCAGTTTTATTGTGCTTAACCTGTTGTTCTGGATAGACAACCTGTCTTTGCTAAAGTTCACGGTTCCTCAGGTGATAGGTATAATGTTCATCGTGATGATCGCAACTGCAAAGGGGTTTCAGTGGTACCTTTTAAGAAAGGGTGATGTGGAGTAGCCCGATAATCCTGGTGAAAAATATGAAGACCCGGATAAAGGAGCTCAGGGCCAGGTATGATATGACCCAGGAGGACCTGGCCAACAGGGTAGGTGTCAGGAGGGAAACCATAGGTTTTCTGGAAAAAGGGAAATATAACCCCTCACTAAAACTTGCCTACAAGGTTGCACTGTGTCTGCAGACGAGCATTGACGAATTATTCATCTTTGAAGAGGATGATCTGAAATAATCTACTATCAGGTGAAAATGTGGAAACCAAAACAAAAGTATGGCTGGCAGAGGATGGAAAACCGGTGATCGGTGCCGGTAAGGTTGCCCTGCTCAAAGCCATTGATGAGGAGAGGTCTTTAAGGAAAGCCTGTAAGAAACTTGATATCTCCTACAAACACGCATGGAATGTGCTAAACAACATGAATGAAAGACTTGGCAGTGATGTTGTAAGGACTGTCAGGGGAGGAAAGGATCAGGGAACTTTTCTAACTGAAGCAGGCAGGCAGCTCATTCGTGAGTATGAACTCAACAGGGACTTTGTCGAGGGTACTATGAAAGACGAAGGTTCATGGGAGAATATCGGATTGAAACTTTCAGCCCGCAATAAGATTCCTGGAAAGGTTGTCAGCGTGGAAAAAGAAGGTCTGGTATCAAAGATCAGTATTGAGATCGAACCTTCCGCCCTTACATCCATTATAACCTCGGAGGCTGTTGAAAGGCTTGACATAAAGCCGGGTGACGATGTCTTTGCAATTATTAAATCCACTGAAGTACTTGTTGGAAAGAGTAAACAAAAGGAAGAATAAGTCCCGGTTAATAAATATTATTCTATGGATATGTAAAAAAAGGTATATAGTTAAAGAAGACATATATAAATCTGTGGGCTCTTTAGCCCATTCTATGGTTGTGGTGTTGAAATGACAGAAAAAAATGATTTCACGTGGGGAAAAGACCGTATCAATAAGAACGGCAACATCGGAAAGATCGTGGTGATCCCACCGGAGTGCGGGGATGAAGAAATAGATGATGGTGAGGCATCTTTTGCCCGTGATGAGGATGTGGATTTCGAAGTTGACGAATTCAAGGAAAAAACAGCAGAGAAGCTATCAAGGGAACTGCATAAGGACCAGTCCTGACCTGGCAGCTTCTTTGAGTTAATGTTTGTATATCCCGTATATCATCAGTGGTATCAGGATCAACGCAAATACAATCTTTACCTGAGCCGGTAATATTTCACTTGCACTGCCTACTATGGATATTGCTTCCACACCAAGCCTGAAATATATCATATCAAGCACCAGACCGAATATTAGTGAACATACAGCTATGGTTGTCAGATAGAGCACCGCACTTCTTTTTCCCAGGAATTTTGTAACCATGGTTATTGTTGCTGCATTGGTTGCAGGACCTGCAAGCAGGAATACGAATGCTGTCCCCGGACTCATACCCTTGGCTATAAATGCGGCAGCCAGCGGGGTTGAAGCCGTGGCACAAATATAGAGTGGAATGCCCACGAGCAACATCACAAGCATAGAGAGGATTCCTCCTCCAAGATAGGTGTGCACGACTTCATATGGTACTGCATATGAGATGATTCCTGCAATGACAATACCGAATACCAGCCATTTTGAGATATCTCCGAGTAGTTCCACATAAGCATACTTCATGCCTTCTTTGAGACGCTGCGATCCGGATAGTTCTGTATTATCTGACGGTACATGGCAGGAACATGAACTGTCTTCGCATGCAGCTGTCGGCTGGGTCATTAGCAGGTTATTGTTCAAGGGTATTTTGTTTTCAGCAGTCTTATTCAAGGCAACCGTTCTTTTCTCTTTTCCAAGAAAATTCTCCGCAATCCCTGCAGAGAGAGCTGTAATCAGTGTTGCAAGCGGCCGGAACACTGTCATGATCGGATCAAGCAGGGCATAGGTTATCGATATGGAATCCACTCCTGTTTCCGGTGTGGAGATAAGGAATGAGAGGGTTGCACCTTTTGTTGCTCCTCTTTTCTGAAGAGACAGGGCTGTGGGAACCACTCCGCATGAACACAAAGGGATTGGTATTCCCATAAGCGAAGCATTAAGTGATGATCTGATCTTTCCTGCGGATTCTCCAAGATACTTGATGATCTTCTCTTCCGGTACGAAGATGTGGAGCAGCCCTGCGACAGTGAAACCAAGGAACAGATACGGAGCCATCTCCAGAAAGAGACTCCATGATTCCAGGGTAATTCCCCACAGTGCGGACAGGATCGTATCGACTAGTGGCATTATTTGCACTCTCCTACGTGCTGTCTGCACATGTCAAGGAAGGTACCTACGTGTTCGTCTGAGAGATGATAGACTGCAAACCTTCCTTCTTTTCTGGACTTTACCAGGTTCAGTTGCCGAAGTGTTCGCAGACTGTGTGATATGGCAGACTGGGAAATATCAAGTGCCATCTCAAGCTCCTTTACGCAGAGTCCACCCTCTGAGAGAAGAAACAGTATCTTCAGGCGTGTTTCAGAATGGAGGGCACTGAGAATATCACATATCCTGCATAATTCCTCTTCTGAAGGAATACCTGCCTTCTTTGAGAATATGGTTTTTTCATCGACGCATGTGTGTTCTCTGCTTTCTTCCATGTATATATGAACATATGTTCATATATTTATTCTTTTTCAGATCCGGACCTTATGTGAAACTTACACGTAGACAATTTCAGGCAAGAAGGACGATACTACCCATAATTAATGCAAAGCCCAGCAGGGCTGCAAAATCCATTCTTTGCATCCGTGGCTCAAAAAGGGAGGTCCTGTTAACTCCCTGGTAACAGCGGCTTTCCATTGCAAGGGATACCTCTCCTGCTGACCTGAATGCTATCTTCATCATGGGGACTGAAAGGGAATAAATTGTCCTGAGAGGATTTTTTTTAAGATCCAGGCCACGGGACATCTGTGCGTCCCTGAGATGTCCGAAATGCTCGTACAAAAGAGGGAAAAAATGTATCGACAGGGACATCATGGTTGCAAGATCAAAAGATGATATGCCTGCCCTTTCCAGAGGTAAATGACGCAGCATGCGCTCTATAGCGACGGTCAGCATTGAAGGTGCTGTGGTTGCAGTGAGGATCGAAGCAAATAAAAGCAGGTACACGAATCTCCAGGTCAGTAGCAGTCCTGCTTGCAGACCTTCCAGTGTGGCATTAAATCCTGCCAGGGAGAAAAGTATTGTCTCTCCCGTAAGGAACAGTTGCATAAGGAAAATAATAATCAGAAATATCATCATGGGTCTGACTGCAGACAGGGGTGCCCTGTAGGAAATACGGGACATAGAGAACAAAACCAGAAAGACAGCTCCGATCAAAGCCATTTCTCTGAATGATCCTGAGTTGAAGATAATTATACTGGCTACCATTACAGAGATTATCTTTGTCCTGGGGTCAAGACTGTGGATAGGGGATGTGCCGGGAATATAACCAAAAAACAGATTGCTCACTGCATACTCCCCGATCTTTCTTTTTTTACACGGATTATCTCGTTAAGGGCTTCCTCCACATCGAAGATATCATCTCTTACATCAAAGCCTTTTTGCTTCAGTTCCTTCATCAGGGATGTTATTTCGGGAAGGGGAGTTGAGGTGGATTTTACATACTCTTCAGGACTTCCTTCAAAGGATATTTTTCCCTTTTTCATCAGGATAATTTTATCCGCAAGGGGCAGCAGGTCTGCTATCAAGTGTGATACGACAATAACGGAGATACCCTGCATGTGAAGACTTTTGAGTATTTCTAGAAGGGATTCTCTGTGCTCGGGGTCAAGTCCCGAAAGCGGTTCGTCCAGTACAAGGTAGTCGGGTCTGATGGCCAGTACACCTGCAATGGCAACCAGTCTCATTTCTCCTCCGCTCAGTGTAAAAGGTGAATGCTCATACAGTTCTTCTCTGACACCTACCATTTTCAGGGCTTTTGTGACCCTTTTCCTGAGTTCATCGCCTTTTTCCCCGAAGTTGGCAGGTCCGAAGGCTACGTCTTCGTATACTGATCTGGCAAAGAGCTGGTTCTGCGGGAACTGGAAAAGGATTCCAACTTTTTTCCTGATTGATTTTACGTGAGCCTCCACGCCGTCCACGCTTACACTGCCTGAAGAAGGCCTGAGCAGACCATTGAAGTGTCGTATAAGGGTAGATTTTCCTGAGCCGATCTCGCCTCCGATCAGTATGAATTCTCCCCTGTCAATGGAGAGGTTCACATTTTGCAGAGCAAGTCTCTCAAGGCTGGTGCCGGGATCATAGGAGAAGCTGACGTTTTTTACATCGATCGACATAGTTCCTCCACAAGCTCTTCCTTTGACAGCACTCCTTTCCGGATAATTCCTTCATCTGAAAGCTTCCTTGATAATTCAAACAGCGGAGGCAGTCTGAGGCCGTGTTCTTGTAGAAGCTCTCGATTTGCTAAAACTTTATTCGGCACTCCTTCAAGAACGATCTTTCCTGAATCCATTACTATCAAACGGTCGGCATCAACGGCTTCTTCCAGCCTGTGTGTGATGTGCACGACGGTAGTTCCATTTTCGTTAATGTTTTTTATTGTTGCAAGGATCTCTTCTCTTGAAGCAGGATCAAGCATGGATGTTATTTCATCGAAGACGACACATTCCGGCTCCATGACGAGTACCCCTGCGATCGCAACCTTTTGTTTCTGCCCTCCGCTCAGGATGCGAGGTGTATATTTTTTGTATCCCGAAAGTCCCATGGAATCCAAAACACTGTCAACAAGCATCCTTATTCTCTGTGTTTCAACTCCTGTATTCTCAAGTCCGAAGGCTATGTCTTCCTCAACTGTCATTCCGGCGAACTGGGAATCGGGATTCTGGAAGACCATTCCTACCTTCCTGCGTATCTGCGGGATATTTTCTTTTTTTGAAGTACAGAGGTCTTTAACTTTGACCGAACCGGATATTGGAAGAAGCAGGGCATTCATATGCTGCACAAGGGTGGATTTCCCACTGCCGTTCCTGCCGGCAATGACAACGAACTCACCTTTTTTGATGTCCAGACTCACCGAATCAAGAGCAATTTTTCCGTCCGGGTATCTGTGGCTTAAGTCGTTGATCTCGATCATGTCTTTTCATAGGGAATATTTTGAAACGATAAACGATGCAAGAGCAAGCTTTAGGAGGTCAGCAGGCAGGAACGGGAGTACACCCAGTTTAAGTGCATTCTCAAATGTAATATTCGCAGCAAAAGCCAGATACGAAGTTCCCAGTAAATATATTATGAAAAGTCCTGCAAGCATAAAGGACGCGTTCAATAGCATGTTTTCGGTCCCTTTCTTATCTGCGAGTGTTCCGATGAGAAAAGCAGCTATTGCAAAGCTGACAAGGTATCCTCCGGTGGGTCCGAGAAGCATCCCGAGTCCTGAGGTACCTCCTGAGTATACCGGCAGGCCGATGATTCCAAGAAGCAGGTATACGATTACACTTAATGTGCCCCATCGTGCACCAAGCATGGCACCGGCCAGGAATACGAAAAACACCTGTAGTGTAATTGGGACGGGGCTGAAGGGAATTGGTATCTTCAGATAGGCACCCACAGCTATAAGAGCGGCAAAAAGCGATGCAAGTGCCATTTTTTTAATGTCACTTCCACTGTATTGGTAATTATTCTGATCCACTGTTTTTTTCCTCTCTTGCTTAAAATCCTATCTTGCTTACAATGACACGTCTGGTTTGTGTAAGAAGTGTTAATTAAACACTATATGTAAGCAGAAGGATTGTTAACCTTTATTTTGTAACTAGTTTACAAAATATAAAAGGCTTGCTCCTCCTGAAAAAGGATGCCTCTCATCTCAGGATCTATTTGTGAAAATAAAAAAGTCCGGTTTACAATGCGGGAGAAAACACAAAAACAGTTAAAGTGCCGGGCTTGCCGGCACATGAAAATGAAAAATCGGGAGATTTACATCTCCATTTCAGGCTGTGGCATTCCAGGTGGCATTGCGCCCTGTTTGGAACTTGCCGCAACCACGTCATCGATCCTGAGGATCATTACGGTTGCTTCGGTTGCTGCATTGAGGGCCTGTGTCTTGATCCTGAGTGGCTCAAGGACGTTGTTCTCGTACATGTCGACGATCTTTCCGGTGTAAACGTCAAGACCTGCCTTCTTATTGCCCTGCTCGTGCTGTGAACGCATCTCGATGATCTTGTCGATCGGGTCAAGACCTGCATTCTCGGCAAGGGTCTGTGGTATGATCTCAAGTGCTTCTGCAAACTTGGCCACAGCAAGCTGTTCTCTTCCCTTGAGTGTTGACGCGTACTCGCTGAGTCTCAGAGCAAGTTCTATCTCCGGAGATCCGCCACCTGCTACTATCTTCTCGTCTTCAAGTGCTACGCCGACCACACAGAGGGCATCGTTTAGTGCACGCTTGAGACTGTCTACGATATGTGTGGTACCGCCGTGGAGTACAAGTGATGTTGTCTTTTCTTCCTTGCATCCTGTAAGGAATGTCATCTTTGCACCGCTGATGCTCTTTTCCTCTACAACAGCAGCTTCTCCGAGATCTTCCGGCCTGACATCAGTGACATCCTGGAACAGGGTTGCACCGGTTGCCTTTGCAAGCTTCTGGAGGTCGCTTTTCTTTATCCTTCTGCAGGCATAGATTCCGGCCTTTTCAAGATAATACTGTGCAAGGTCATCGATTGCCTTCTGGCAGAATACGACATTTGCACCGCTTGCCACGATCTTGTCTACCATTTCCTTGACCATTCTCTCTTCCTGGTCAACGAACATCTGCATCTGATCAGGAGAGGTGATCTTTATCTCTGCATCCTTCTCGATCTTGTGGAACTCGATTCCGAAACTTGCCAGCATGATCTTTGCGTTCTCGATCCTCTTTGGCATGTTTGGTCTTACGCGTTCCTTGTCGATAATGAGTCCGGGTACAAGTTCTGTGTCAAGGATGCTTCCGCCTTCTCTCTTCTCGATAGTGATATCGTCGACGTCAACCGTGATTCCTTCTTCGGTTTCTTCGGCAACTGAAAGTACAGCGTCGATAACCATGTCTGCCAGGAATTCCTTTTGCTCTCCGGCACCTTTTCCTGTAATGGATGTCATGGCAATCTTTCTGAGTGTCTCTCTGTCATCCCTGGAAACATCGATTGTAATCGTCTTGAGGATCTCAGCAGCCTTCTTTGCAGCATGCCTGTATCCTGATGCGATGATTGTGGGGTGTACACCCTTGTCAATGAGTTCTTCAGCCTTGGCGAGAAGTTCTCCTGTAATTACGGCTGCGGTTGTGGTACCATCTCCGACCTCGTCGTCCTGGGTCTTTGCAACTTCCACCACCATCTTTGCTGCCGGGTGCTCGATATCCATTTCCCTGAGGATGGTTGCACCATCGTTAGTAATTACAATGTCACCAAGTGAATCTACCAGCATTTTGTCCATACCCTTTGGGCCAAGGGTGGTCCTTACTGCCTTTGCCACTGCTTTTCCAGCAAGGATATTGATGCCCTGGGCATCCCTTTCCCGCCTTTTATTCCTGTTTCCTAACATGTATGTGGGCTGTTGTCCTGCCAAATTATAACCTCCTTATAATAACAAACCATTGCGTATCGATATAGAAGTTAGCGTTATCTCGATAGAGTATCCTGGATACTCATGCTGAACAATCTAAATGCAAGCAGTTCTATATAAAGATAACCACTGATCAATATGCTTTCAAAAAAGATGGCAGGAACCCTCGTAGACTACTGGTTCCCATATAAGCTGCCAAGATGTGTGCTGATAAGACAGCAAATGTGTCTTCTGTAAAGTGATTCATCGGGTATTGTGAAAATTGCAAGACTTCCTACATTCCAGTTTACGTCTTTGATTACTCCTTTTTCTTCCATCTCATCAACGAGCATCTTCACCTTGCTGAAATCACTGGCAGTATTTCTCCAGTCCCCTGGATGTGTGTCAGAAGAAGCAGTTCCTTTCTTGAGATCAAGTTGCTGCAATGCAAACTCGTATACTTCAAACCATTCTATATCTTCCGGTTTAAGTTCGATCAGGCCTCTTTTCGAGTCCTGGCGTAACCTTTTCATCAATATGGGAAAATCGTAAGATCTCAGGGAATAATTTTGCACTTTACCAAAAACATCTTCCTCTTCACTCATGTTTACACCTGTTATCAGAAATAACTGTCCCAATTTTAAGATGAAGGTCAATGCAAATAAGACTTTTGTCCGCGTTAATTGAAGGTCATTGCCGGGAGACAGTCACTTATTAAAAAAGTAAATCTCATAATTCAACATGGGGTCGCAATGGCTAAAGGCCCCTGCATGATGTGCCGGCGGGCGTCTCCGGCTTAGTTGCTTACTGTGATTCCCATCACTTAGTAAACAAGAAGACTTTTAATACAGGCGTTCTTGATGAACTGGATCATATTATTCCTGAGGAGGAACTCCTGGTCTGAAAGGTCCTCAGGATCAAGATATCTGTTGAACACTTCTTTGAATTCATTGAACGTAGCTTCATCTTTATTATTCATACAAGACTCCCTTTCAGAACTGAATAATAATATTAATACAATTATTATATTATCTGGTATAAATAGTTTGTGTACTTCTGAATTTATTGTATATGACTGAAAGTGAATGCAGTTACGTTTGAATGGAATAATTTTCCTGCTAAAAAAGAAAAAGGGTTAAAACCCTTATTTTAGCTGAGTACTGTAATACTATATTCAAAACTTTCCGTGTTTTCGGGAAGTATACTCAGTGACCATTCTCCTGCCTCTCCGGATACCTCATACACTTCTGTGTAAGTACTGACACCTGTCTGATAATCGTAATTATCCGCAGGCATCAGAGGACGCACTGTTCCTGTTGTTCCGTAATTCACATTTCCTTTGCTTGTGCTGCTGACCAATCGAAGGTTCACTTTCTCTTCAGCCTTATTAAGTGTGACTTCAAAGGAAGGTGCCTCATGGCCTGAAACACTGTTGCCGGAAGCCGGATAATATGTATACTGTGTGCTCGATACTTCTATCCTGATGGTTCCGTTCGAGCTTGTAGTAAATTCCCTGACAAAAGGCTCCTCGGGTTGCTGCCATACAGTGAAGTAGAGCTGGACCTGTTCCTCCCAGTCACTCAGTGCAGGATCATCTATCCCCAGATCCACAGAAGCGCTGAAACTTCCGATCGTTGCTTCAGGGACCTCCAGATGTAGGTTTACAGTCGCAGTTTCTCCCGCTCTGATGACTGACGGAGCATCAAGTGTTATTGCACTTATATCGATTACCTGGCCACTGCTTTCTTCATCGAAACGATAAGCAATGCTCTCTTCGGCGTAGTATATATCACTCAGAACTACCTGCGGGTCCATGGCTATATCCTCCTCACCGACATTGCTAAGCTTTATTTCGTAATCATAGCTGTTCCCGGCTTCAACGCGGTCATTGATGTAATTTGTCAGAACCTGGATGCTTGGAGGTATCCAGACTTCAATGGACAGTTCCATAGAGCCATCGTATCCGGAATATGTACTGTATTCTTCTTCATTATATTCTCCGAAAACAATGAAGGCATTATAATAACCTATATCAGCATCCTCTGGAATTGAAACTTCCACAGTGAACTCCTGCTCTGCATCAGGTATAAGTTCCACACTCTCAGGTGAGATTTCTACCCAGTCGTCTTCCAGATAGTTCTCGGTATATGGTTGCATGACCAGCTTCGGATCAATTGTGATTGTCTCATCTTCCCTGCTGGTAACGCTTACTGTGAATTCCCTGCTTTCACCGGGTTGCAGTTTCAGGCTGGAGTATCCGGGTTTTATAAGCAGCTTGCTGGAGATGCCATCTGGATAAATTACAGCCTCCTCGACTTCTACAGGCATGCTGGAAACCGCATAATCTGATGAAACCAGCTTTGCATCTGTGGTAAGTGGTCGTATCAGAGGGCTTTCCACATCTGCCATCGCACCTGATATGAACAATGAACTGATGGCAATAAGCCCTATGGTTAAGTAAGTAAAGATTTTTTTCATATATCTTCCTCTTTCAGATTTTAGTTCTCAATGGACATATACGCTCTACTTATTAAAGAATTATCTAAACTTCAATGTGGTTCGAAGTTATCAGCTTCTTCAGCTGCCGATAAAAAATTGTGCTGGAAGTCGATATGTGATATTTAAATAATTTTCAGTGTCTAAGCTTTTTATAAAACGTTATCCTATATTGGTCACTTATACACTGCTGATTTTAACTAAAAATGGTTGGTATGGAAACAAAAAAACATCACCGTGATCTCTTCTTGGAATCGGAAAACACAGCGCAATTAAACAGAACAGCAGGTACAGATATATTCAGCAAAGTGTTTGATAATGCACCCCTGCTAATGATAGTTGTAAACCGGGATGGAAAAGTAGAGAATATCAACTACGCCACTTCGGAAGCACTTGGAATAGATAAAAAGGATGCTTTAGGTCTTCTGGGTGGAGAACTGTTCGGTTGTATCAATTCATTTGACGGTGAAGGCTGTGGAATGAATCATGAATGTAGTGAGTGTATTGTTCGCAATACGGTTATGCGGACCTTTATGACCTCGGAGGAGGTCTACAAAAAAGAAGGTGAACTCACAATATGGATCGGTGAAGAATTTTCTACCAGATCGCTGATAATCTCTACAACTTTGATCGAGCCCGGAGATCTGAGCAGAGTATTACTTACTGTTGACGATATCACTGGACAGAAGCTTGTCGAAAAGGAGTTAAGGGAAAGCAAGAAGATGCTTGAAGCAGCAAAGAATGAAGCGGAATTTGCCAATCGTGCAAAAAGTGATTTCCTTGCAAAAATGAGCCATGAGTTACGTACTCCTTTAAACTCTGTTATTGGTTTTTCAGATATGTTGCTGACTGAGAACTTCGGTAAAATGAATGAGAAGCAATCAAGATACGCAAAGCATATATCGTCAAGCGGAAAGCATCTGCTCGGCCTGATCAATGATATTCTCGACATATCCAAAGTTGAGGCCGGAAAGATGGAGTTAAATCTGACATCCTTTTCTGTTCCTGATACCATCCAGGAGATACTGGGGATAATCTCACCACAGGCAGCAGAGAAAAACATTGCTTTGAAAAGCGATATTGACCTGCAGATCGATCAACTGTGTGCCGATGAAGCAAAATTCAAACAGATATTGTTAAATCTTCTCAGCAACGCCGTCAGGTTCACTCCGTCAAATGGCTGTATTAAGATAGAAGGAAAGATTGTCCGTAACATGTTATCGGTTTCTGTAGCTGATAATGGTATCGGGATTGCCCCTGAAAAGCAGAGAACTATATTCGATCCCTTTGAACAGGCCGATCCTTCACTATCCTCTGAGTATGGAGGAACAGGCCTGGGGCTTTCCATCGTCAGGAAATTTGTGGAAATGCACGGCGGGCAAATTTATGTTGAGAGTGAGATCGGAAAAGGAAGTACATTCACTTTTGATCTGCCTCTTTCATACCCTGAATTTCAGTAAACTTCGTAACTGATATCCAGTGAAATATCATCTGTTTCATTGTTTACCAGAACAAGGTACCAGTTTCCCTCATATGGAGCACTGAACTCAATATTGCTGGAAAGGACGTTCTCATAGTATGCGTCATATTCGAAGTAGTTGAGATTTTCATACCTGTAAAGGTTCTCACTGTCCAGAATATATAGATCGACAGGACTGCCGTCTGTCATGATCTCCAGATCAAGATATTCTCCTTCGAGCATGGGGAACTCATAATAAGTGTAGCTTTGTGCTTCAAGTACAAATGATTCCTCTCCCGAATAGGCGGATGTGCAGCCTCCGGAGAGTATTGCAGAGAGCAGCAGTATTGTTGCTACAAAAAGCGGTTTTTGATTCATGGTGATCTCCTTCTGTTAGGTAAAAATTTGCCTGATCTGTAATTTAAAATTAACTGAATATTTATATATCCGGATGCTATGTTAGGCCTATGCAGGAAAAAAGATATCCAAAAGGTCATTTCATGGCAGTGGGAATAGCTATAGGTCTTCCCCTTGGAATCCCAATCGGTCTGCTGTTGGGAATGATCGCAATCGGTCCCGCGATTGGTGTGGCTCTTGGCGTGGCGATTGGGACATATCTGGAAAAGAAATACAATCCTGATCCCTTGCCGGTTTCACCGGAAGATGAAAGCAAAAGAAAAAAGATCATTCTTGTACTTGGTGTAATATTCCTGCTGGGGATGCTTGCACTGGCTTACCTGGTTATGATGAGTTGAGATTACTCTTACCATCAATAAATCTAATATTTATTTTCTATTTGCACTATATTTTATCCATCAAAAAGCTCAAAAAGCTGTCTTCTAGCAGAATAAAATTTTTTTAAAATAAAAAAGGTACGTCCCGACCGAGGATCGAACTCGGGTCTAAGGCTCCGCAGGCCTCAAGGATATCCGCTACCCTACCGGGACACAAGGTTTCTGTTCTAATGTCTTTCTCCAATATAAAGATTATTGGTTAAAACAAGCATTGAATGCTTCACACAAAGCCTTATGCACTGATAAAAGTTAAATCCTGCGACAGTGATTAGTAAGCATGACAATGACAATAGGACTTGCAGGAAAACCCAATGCGGGTAAATCCACATTCTTCAAGGCCGCGACAATGGCGGACGTTGAGATTGCAAATTATCCTTTTACTACTATCAATGCAAATAAAGGTGTCACATATGTGCGTGCAGAGTGTCCATGTGTTGAGCGCAGCAAGCGCTGTGGGCACTGCGTTGAAGGAATCCGCTACGTACCCATAGAAATGATCGATGTGGCCGGGCTTGTGCCTGATGCTCATCAGGGTCGGGGTCTTGGTAACACTTTTCTGGACGAACTCAGGCAGGCCCAGGCAATCATTCATGTGATCGATGCATCCGGCGGAACCGATGTGGAAGGCAACCCTGTGGATGTTGGAGAACACAACCCAATGGATGATGTTGATTTCCTGAACAGGGAAATAACCATGTGGATGTTCGGCATCTTAAAACGCAACTGGGACCGCCTTGCACGTAAGATACAGGCCGAGGGGCTCAAGATCGAGAAAGTGCTCTCGGAACAGCTTGCAGGTGCAGGGGTGGATGAGTATCATGTCATATGCTCTCTGTCCGAGTGCAAACTTGATCATAACCATGTGAAATGGAGTGATGATGATCTTGTCCGTCTGTGTGATGGTATACGTATTATGAGCAAACCCATGATAATAGCAGCCAACAAGGCAGATGTTGCTCCTGGGGGTTTTGTCAGTGATCTGCAGTCCCTCGAGCAGATCGTTGTGCCGACAAGTGCGGCTGCAGAACTTGCTCTCAAATCCGCATCCAAGAGCGGGGCGATAAAATATGATCCAGGCGATGATGACTTTTCCATCATAAAAGAAGATCTGACCCCTGCACAGAAGAAAGGTCTGGAGAACGTACATGCACTGATTGAAAAAATGGGTGGTACCGGAATACAGGATTGTATCAACAGGTCGGTGTTCGAGCTGCTTGACCTGATCATAGTTTATCCGGTGGAAGACGAGGGTAAATGGACCGATAAGAACGACCGGATGCTGCCTGATGCTTTTCTTATGAAGAGAGGTTCCACAGCCCACGATCTTGCATATAAGGTACATTCCGATATCGGTGAAAGTTTCCTTTATGCGGTGGATGCTAAAACGAAGATGCGTCTTGGGGAAAAACATGAACTCAAGGACGGTGACGTTGTAAAGATCGTATCCACAGCAAAGTAAACAGTATCATCTAACAGGGAAGCCAGAGGACGATAATGAGCATTGTTACTTCACTTTATGAGAACTATCTTCTGAGCCAGGTGTCAGGATCGTCCGCAAAGGTTCCCGAGCACGTATCACTGGTACTGTCGGAAAGAGATCTCTTGCAGTCCAACGGATTTGTGAAACTTAAAGAATATATCTCATGGTGTTGCCAGCTGGACATCAGGGTGACCAGTATCTATGTTGATGTGATTGACACAGAAGAGGATCTCAGGTCCGGGATAATTGAGAGGCTTCTGGAAGAACTTGAAGAGCTCTTTCCGGATTTACCCCCGGAGATCGGCTTTGAAGTCTATACCGATGACGGGGATCTCCACCTCAAAAGAGAGGACAGGAAGATGCTTGTCTATGTTTCCGTGGGATTCGGGGGAAGGAAAGAGGTTACAAAGGCGGTGCTTTCCATACTTTCCGATGTTAAGAACGGCAAGATGAGCTCATCGGATATTCTTGAAGAGACCATAGAATCCCGTCTGAAGGTAAAACATGAGCCTGATATCTTCATACGCTCTGGAGGCAAGCATCTCTCCGATTTTCTGATCTGGCAGGCAGTATATTCAGAACTCTATTTTACCGATGTAAACTGGCATAATATAAGAAAACTTGATCTTCTGAGAATAATCAGGGATTTCCAGAAAAGGCAGAGAAGATTCGGGAAATAGTACCATCACAGTTTTCTTCCCATGATTATGGCGTTATCATTTTCATAATAATCCTGCACTTTTCCCCTTTCCTCGAATCCTTTCTTTTTATAGAATAGCTGTGAACCGGTGTTCTTTTCTCTTACTTCGAGCACGATCTCGCGATATCCGTAGAGTCTGACAAGGTCCATACACCATTCAAGCAGTTCCGTCCCGATGCCCTGTCTTCTGGAATCCGGATGTACTGCAATGTTCTGAAGATGGGCTTTTCCATCAGCATCACCTATGATCGCATAGCCAATGAGATTCTTTTCCTTTTCGTAGACCACGAATCCGGGATTATGGAGATGAGCCTTGAAAAGAAAGTCAGGCCATGGAACAGAAAAGCATGCCTTTTCGACCTGCACTATCTTCGGGATATCATCAATAAGAGCTCTGCGTATCATGGTCGATCGGATTCCGGATTCTGATAAAAATATCTCCGGAACTATTATTTATATTTGCTACACCAAGCATAGAGCATGGCTTCCTTTGGAGTAATAGTATGCCCGAAATGCAGGGAACATGCCCAGATAATCGAAACTTCTGGCTCAAAGAATACCAGATGCCAGAAATGCGGTTCAAACCTTGAGATAAGAAAACTGCGTATATTCTTCCAGTCCGCAGACGTGGAGGAAGCCATCTCTGCAAGGACCGTTATACAGGCAAGACTCCATGGTCAGGAAAAGGATTTTGAAGCTGTTTTTTCTGACAGCTTTAATGCTGCGAAAACACCTGAAACTACAAACTTCGGTGAATTCGGCGTTTCACTAAAGGACTTTAAGGACAAGAGGAAACCCCGGAAGCCGAAGAAAAACAAGATTCAGGTAATACTTGATATTCTACGCTTAAACGGTGGCAGGATGGGCATTGAGTCTCTTGAAGATTCTGTAAGGAGATATGGTATTGACGAGGATGATCTTGAAAAGATAATTGAAAAACTGATCAGCTCCGGAGAGATATATGAACCCTCAACAGGCATCCTGAGTCTTATATGAGGGCCGGATATACAGGCTGGCTGTTCCATGAGTTTTTTGCGTTTCCTGATTGATTATTCTATTACTTCTATACAAAAGATATATTTGAAATGAAGCCTTACATGTAATGTCTGAACGATTTCACTTTCAAAGGGTTTCAACTATCTCATCGACCAGGTAAGAACATGTCTGACGTAAAGCTTGATATTATTGAATTATTGCTTACTGCACAGGTATATAACAAATATCCGGAACTGGATGTAAATGACCTTCCAAAACAAATACGTAAATTCTACTGGAGCAGAGAACAGCGAACAGTTCCAAAACCTATCAGGGTAAAGACCACAGACATAGAAAAGTTATTCGAGCTGGATAATGCAGGCATTGCTCTCAAACCCCTGCCCTTTGTTGCAATAGATGATGTGGATTTCTCGGTGAAGATCACAGCCCTTGAAGTAGGTGCCGAATGGTTCCAGAAAAAGGAAGGATCAAAGGACAAAATCTCCCATAATCCGGTACTTGCCTTCTATTATGAAAAAAAACAGGCTGAGGGTGCTGACTACAAGAGTGCGAAGTCCAAGGTCAGACCCAAGGAGGTTGATAGGGAGTGGATCGAATCCCTGATGGAAGAGATATCCAAGGAAGAGGGCGGGGAAGACATGTTAAAGCTTGCCCAGATAAGTGCTCCGGAGGATATCAGGCAAACTCTTAAGGAATTCATCCTGACAAATGAGCAGGAAGAAGAGGTCAAAAAGATTGTCAAGGCCATACAGTATCGTGATTATCTGAGGCGTATCGGTCTCTATGATGTTGGAAAAATACTGATGGTAGGTCCGCCGGGTACGGGGAAAACCTCACTTGCCAAGGCCATGTCGGAACACCTCGCAATTCCCTTTGTGGAAGTAAAACTTTCCATGATAACCGATCAGTATCTGGGTGAGACTGCAAAGAACATTGATCGTGTATTCGCCCTTGCAAAGAGACTGAGCCCATGCATACTTTTTATTGACGAGTTCGATTTTGTCGCAAAGACACGCTCATCCGATGAACACGCAGCGTTGAAAAGAGCTGTCAACACCTTGCTCAAGGCCATAGATGATATCAGCCTCACAAACGATGGTGTCCTCCTGCTGGCTGCAACAAACCATCCAAAAATGCTCGATACCGCTGCATGGAGGCGTTTTGACGATATAATGAAGTTCCCTCTGCCAGACACGGAAATGCGCAAGAAGATACTTGATATTGTAACAAAGGATATAGAAGGGGATTTCGATAATACGGAGATTGCTTCCCTGACTCACGGTTACAGTGGTTCGGACCTTCGCATGGTTATCAGGGAGTGTGTCCTCAGTGCACTTGTACGTGAACGTACGAAACTTACTCAGAAGGATATGCTCAGTGCGGTTGCATCATTTGATGAAAGGGCCGTGCTCAAGACGAATGAATATGATGCGACCATGTGATCGGGGCATTTATGAAGATCACTCTCCTTGGCACAGGTGATGCTACAGGGACGCCTGTTATTGGCTGCAGTTGCAGGACCTGCATGGCTGCACATGAAGGTGGTAAAAGCCGCAGGACCAGATGTGCGGTGCTGGTGGAATCTGATAGTGGTTCAGTGCTTATAGATACCGGTCCGGACCTCCGTTACCAGATGCTGAAGAATAATGTCGGCCATGTGGACGGGGTGATATGGACCCATGGGCATTACGATCATTTTTCAGGCTTTGCCGAGTTTCACAGGGTACAGTACAATGTGGATGTCTACGGACTTAGGGAAACACTGGATTATATCATGGATTACCTGCAGTTTCTCAGACCAAGGAAGCATTATGTATCCATGTACGAGACCTTTGAACTAATAGGCCTGGAGTTCACATTGTTCAAGGTAGTGCATCCCCCTGCAAAAAATCCCATGGGGGTCATAATCCGGGAGGGTGATAAGAAGGTGGTCATCACGGGGGATACCCAGAGAGAAATACCTCAGAAAAGTATGGAAATGATCACGGACCCTGATCTGCTGGTCGCCGATGCGATAGTCCCTCCCACCGTAGAAGTCAAAAAACACATGAATACCCTCGAGGCCATGGATCTTGCAAGAACATTAAGGGCAAAAGATGTGGTGTTCACACATCTGAGCCACTTCTTCAAGCCACACGATGAGGCAATTAAGGAATATCCCCTTGCTTATGACGGTATGGTCTTTGAACTGTAGCCTGGTTATTATTTTCTGTGATAATTATCTCAATCTTTTCCTTTCCCCTTTTTCTCCCGGAACTGGCCTTCGATATCCTCCCTGATCTTACCGAGTTTTCTCTTTTCACGGTAGTATCTTGAAAAGACGATCAGTGCTGCAAGACCTAGTATCCCCACTGCAATTATCAGACCCTGCGGGGCAGATTCAGAATAGTACTTGACACTGATTGCCCTTGGGACCGGCTCAATTTCTGATTCGTTCTCTCCGGAAAAGCTCTGCAGACTCTCCAGGATACCGCTGGTGGACATTACTTCATTGATCCACACAAGGTTTTCCCGGTTCTGTGAATCATAATATCTCTCAGTGGGTTCCGGGTTTGTTTTACCAATGAAAGGGTTGCCAGTGGTATAGCCTTCGGGAAGCACAAAACGTACAACCGAAGGTGGAGTGGTCACGTGTACGAAATCCTGTCCCATTGGTGTGGCCAGGGTGAATGCTACAAATCCTGTAACCGGTTCACTGAATTCGATATAGATGTGTTTCTGTCCTCTGATCACATCTTCGGATAATGTGTAATTGATCTCTGCCGGTTCAGGAGACGTTGATAGTTCTGTGAAATATTCCACAGAAGCATTTGTGGAATTTGCATAATCTCCGACAACCACAATATTGCTTACAGGATCCTGATTGGGTGAGCTGAGATCCTCAAGCGGTATGACATCTATGGTAGTCTCATTTTCAAGAATATGGACTGCTTTTGCATTTTCTTCTGAAAGGTAGAATGTACTGGTATGTAGGAACTCTCCGTCCACGAAACTATTGTTCAGGAAAGGTTGGAACTCATAGGTGGATGCATCCTGTGTTGTGGTCTCCCCGTCCACGGGAACAAGTTCGTCGATACAACCTCCTGCAAGTACACCAAGAAGTGAAATACAAAGCACAAATGTGATCCATTTTCTCATCAGTACACAGATTAACAATGTATTTTATGAAACTATCGCTGATTAACACCGTAAATTACGGGTAAAAGTAACAAGAATCAAACGACAAGTCTCTTTTTCATCATATTTATTGAAAGCACAAAAAGTATGGCGCAGACAATTATTATCCATACCACATCGAACAACAGGGACAATTCCAGCACCCCGTACCCGAGAGACCTTATCACGTTCACAACATGTGTGAGAGGCAGAAAAGCAACTGCAAAGTACTGGATTATCTGCGGAAGGGCGCTCAGCGGGAAAAATGTACCGCTGAACAGGAACATGGGTGTAATGAACAGAAGTACCGGATAGTTAATGGACATGATGTTCGGGGTAACTGCAGTAAAACACATGCCTATAGCTGCAAAAAGCAATCCTCCAAGGAATGCGAAGGGTATTATGAGCAGCGAATAACGTAGGTCGATAAGGCCGAACAGTGCGATAACCGGTATCATCACGGTTGCATTGATCATACTTCTGGTGGCACCCCACAGCATCTCTCCTGCAATCACTTCTTCAATTGTCAGGGGTGTGGCGATGATGGCATCAAAGGTCTTCTGGTAGTACATCCTGACGTAAGAGCCATAGCTGCACTCGAAGAACGATGCGTACATCACGGATATGGATATCAGTGCAGGGGCTATGAATTGTGCATAGGGTACGCCATCAATGCTCTCAACAAAGCGTCCGAGACCAAAACCAAGTGCTATCAGGTATAATATGGGTTCAAGGAAAGGAGGCAGGAAATTCAATTTTATGTCTTTCATGAAAACATCCTTGTTGCGCTGCCAGACCTTGTATGCATTTGAACTGATCCTTGGTATTTCAAAATAGCTCGCAAATCTCATTCCCTCAGCCTCCTTCCGGTGAGTCTGAGAAAAACATCTTCAAGTGTCGCGGGCCTTGCACTGAACTTTGTAATTGAGCACTCCATTGTCAGGTAGTCCGTGATCTGTTTCGGATCATCAGTGTAGATATGTACGAGGTCCCCGATAACCTCATAAGAGGCTTCTCTTTCATTGAGACATTCCAGAAGCTGTGGATCGTTCTCAGCCTCCACAATACCGGATCCCACATATTTTTCAATAACATTTGAGGGGCTGCCTTCCACCAGGATATCTCCGTTATCCATGACAACCAGCCTGTCACATAGCTTTTCAACCTCATCAAGGTAGTGTGAAGTAAGGACTACCGTAACACCGTTCTTCTGAAGCAGGCGCAGTCTGTCCCAGATCAGGTGACGTGCCTGCGGATCAAGACCCACGGTAGGTTCGTCAAGTATCAATAACCTCGGGCGGTTTACAAGTGCTCTTGCGAGAATGAGCCTGCGTTTCATTCCACCGGACAGGCTTTCTGTCATTGTGTCCTTCTTGTCGGTAAGCTGTACGAAATCAAGCAGCTCTTCCACTCTTTCTTCAGCTTCTTCCTTAGGGATATCAAAATATCGGGAGTAGACCATAAGATTTTCATAAACGGTAAAATCCATGTCAAGATTGTTTTCCTGTGGCACGACACCCATGAGCGATTTGATCTCCCTTTGGTGATCTGAGACGTCCATGCCGAATATTTCCAGACTGCCGGATGTTACCGGGGATATGCACTGTATCATACGCATGGTTGTGGTTTTTCCTGCACCGTTTGGTCCGAGAAAACCGAACATCTCCCCCTCTTCAATACTGAAACTGATGTTATCTACGGCAACAAGGTCCTTGAAAGTCTTCCTGAGATCTCTGGCAACGATTACAGGCACTATGAATGATCACCCTTTATGGATGTGGAAGTATATGTATTAACCATTTCGATGCTTTTTTAATTCTGTTTATGTGTGATTTCGGGGATATTTCCAGATATTATTGTATGAAGTGCGTATTGCACTATTTACAATACAGACTGAAACTATTTTTATTGAAGAAAAGCGTTATTCATATCAGAGGATAAAATGGCGGAATTAAACAATCTTATCGATACTGCAAGAGAAAAGGGTTCTTTCCCTACATTGCTCAAGGCTGCTGAAATACTAGGTCTCCTTGATAAGTACAGAAACGAAGGGCCTTATACTGTGTTTGCACCGGTTGAGTCTGCTTTTGACCCGATACCTGATGACGTCATCGATGAATCCTTCGAGGATCATGAATATCTTCTGGGAATCATAAATTATCATATAGCAAAGGGAAAATACACCACTGAAGATCTTAAAAATCTGAATTCCCTTGAAACTGTCAGTGGCAACAACCTTAAAATAAGTTCAAATGGCGGGATAAAGGTCGACACAGCCAGGATAATCGAATCTGATATCGAGTGCACAAACGGTATCATACATGCCATTGACGAGATACTTGTGCCATAAATTTTAAAGAAATTATTCTGATATTAAGATTACTTTATTTAGAAAAAATTTGGTGGGATCGCGGAGATTTGAACTCCAGTCGCTAGACCCCCAGCCTAACAGGATGGACCAGGCTACCCTACGATCCCGCAGGATTGTATCTAGATATACATTACAGTATTTTAGTTTTTCTGAGTCTGTGAACGCAGCCAGATCTCATATGCTTCGACAACTTCCTCGCCTTCAACAAAGACTATGTCATTATCAATTCCGTACTGCTTTGCATCATCTTTCTCGAGTGCTCTGCCGGTATCGTCGTCAAGCATCTCACAGACAACCATTGCAGGTGTTATGCCTGCTATTTTCGCAAGGGTTATGGAGAGCTCTGTCTGCCCCATGCGTTCATGTACCAGTCCCTTTGCAGCGCGCAGGGTTGCAACATGTCCGGGAGTCCTGAACTCACTGCCGAAGTGAATCTCTTCGCCGTTCAGGGTTTTGTCAACAACCTCTCCCAGTTTGTTGATGGTAAGTGCACGGTCGTTGTCCGGGATTCCGGTTCTTGTATCCCTGTGGTTAACCCAGATGGAAAATGAAGAACGGGAATCGTACTTGAGGTCCCCGCCCTTTTCCACGACCTTGCCCAGTGAGATGTTCTGCTGGTTTGCCTCTCTTATTATATCGGCCATAAGGGGCAGACCAAGTTCCTCCGAAGCGTCCGGGTCCAGGGCAACGCAGATAAGACCTCCCGCATCTTTGCGCATCCATCTGACATCAGAGGGCTTGACAGCCATTGCCGGAATGGTGAAGTCGGTTTCAGCCTCACGTCCCTCAAGGTCAAAAAGCAGTATCATCTCACCGTTCTGAAGAGCGGTGATGGCTCTTCTTATATTCTCACTGTATCCGTTTGCACCTGAATCCATTGTATCACTCACATCTTTGAGGGTTCTTCACCACTATCCTTACTTCGTCGCCGTCACTTATATCGAGCGTTTCCCGCAGTTTAAGCGGTGCGATAATCTCTAAAAGGTCTGTGGGATAATGTGTCCTGTCAGGGATTATTGCCGCACCTTTTATGCCTTCTATTTCCACAGAATAACATTTGACCCCTCCAAAGCTTCTCTCACCGTCATTGAAACCATGGACGACCATGGGCTGTATCATGTCCATGTTGTCGCGTAACTGTGCACTCTGATCTTTGAGTCTCACATTAAGTGTCCCCGGGAATGGTCTGAAATCAAGTTTTTCCCTGAACTGGGACATATAGCCTTCCTTTGCAATGTAGTACTGTCCTTCCCCAAGACCTGTGATCACATGTCCGTAGAGTTCAAGGTCCTCATGTTCCCTGCAGAATATCTGCTGATAATCGGTATATTCCCTTTTCAGGATCTCGACTCCTGCTTCAGTCAGCTGGACCATCTGTCCGCCCGCAACAAGCTGTCTTCCGATATAACCATCCTCTTCCAGTTGTTTGAGCACCCTTGCAGCGGTTTTTGAACTTGCGGATATATGGTGCTTAAACTCACTGGATGATATCTTTACGGGTTTTTCAATAGCTTCAAGCAGTGCCAGACTTTTCAGGGATCGTATTGTATACATTGCCGGACCACGCATATCTCATTTTTGAGCAGAATCTCATTTATGAGATGTATGCAGATAAAGCTTTTGACCTGAAAAATAAGGCTATTCACGAGAGGATTCAAATTATATCAAATAAGGCAATAATATGATTTAAATATCAAATTTAAAAAATGCTAAAAGAATGCCTTTACTATCCAGATTCCAGAACTTGGTGGCAATATACGGTAAATGTCACTGAATTGCCGGTAATTTGATATCTGTCCCCTCTGTGTATAGAATAAAAATTCAGCATACACATATCGGAGTTTAAACAAATGAAAGTCATCCGTGATCCCATTCATGGTTACATCGAACTTGACGAACTGACACTCTCTCTTATTGACTCTCCCCCATTGCAGCGTCTTCGTCGAATAAGCCAGTTAGGACTTTCTAACCTTGTATATCCGGGAGCCAATCACACACGTTTTGAGCATTCGCTCGGGGTCATGCATCTTGCAAACATACTTACTTCCGGCATTGATACGGTCAGCCGGGATGAGAAACAGGAACTGAAGGTCGCTGCATTATTGCACGACATCGGTCACGCCCCCTTCTCGCACGTCACAGAGGGTCTGGTTAAGCATTATACAAGACAGGGGCATGAGGACATCAAAGAGATAATGAAAAGGACCGAGATCGCGGATATATTGGATAGCCACGGTATCAATCTTTCAAAGGTCGAGAATCATATACAGGGGAAGACGGACTTTGGGAAAATACTCAACAGCGAGATCGATGTTGACAAGATGGACTATCTTGTAAGGGATTCTCATTATACTGGTGTGGCTTTTGGTCTTGTGGACCACATGAGGCTCATCAATGAGATGCAGTTCTATGAGAACAACCTTGTAGTCACCGAAGGCGGTGTCAAGGCTGCGGAATCGCTGCTTGTCTCACGTTTTCTGATGCATCCTTCTGTTTATTATCATCACGTTTCCAGGATAGCGGAAACCATGTTCACAAGGGCGGTGGATGATCTGATTCAGCAGGGCGTACTTGAGCCATCTGAGCTGAGGAGGATGGATGATTCAAGAACATTTGAGATGATCCGAAATAATGGGGGCTATGCTGCCGAGCTTGCATCCAAACTTGATGACAGGAAATTGTACAAGAGAGCCCTGTATGTGGGTTTTGATGAAGTAGGAGAAGGAGTGCTCAGGCACCGGAAGAACGTCAGGCGTATAGAAGCTGAGATTGCCGATATGGTGGGAATCAACAGCAGGGAGGTTCTGATCGATATTCCCAGAGATCCTGAGATCGTTGAAATGAAAGCCCTCGTAAAGGTGAATGGCAGGATGCTCCGCCTGGATGAAACCTCACATGTGGTGGCAACCCTTGAGCAGGCACACATGGATAACTGGAAAATGGGTGTCTACACCACCAAGGAGCACCGTGAGAAGGTAGGAAAGGCCGCCAGGGATTTCTTCGATGTAAAAAAGACCGTAAAACAGTTCCGTTTAACGGAGCTGGAGGGTTAGAATGCAAAGGCTTGAGAGTAATGCCGGCAGAGTAAACCTTATCCTGGAATGGGAAAAACTGGGTGAGGATCATCTTGTGAAACTAACCGGAGGTGCGGTTCATATCGGGGCTGCAGCCCTGGGTATATTTGACATTGAATCTGGACTTGCATCATCATCTGTGCTGACAGTACCCGGGCACCGTGAAGATGAGATCGTATTAATAGGTGCCAGAAAACTCAGCGAGGCCAGCCGCTCGTCAACTATGTTTCTGGCCGGTATCCACGTGGATGGTATTAACAGAAAAGAGATTGAAGAGATCGTTGCGGTTTCAAAAGAAATGATTAATGAGCTGGCACGTATCCTGCAGGAGGAGTAATATGGAAATAGTTATCGGAATCAGTGGTGCATCAGGGTCCATGTATGGTATAAGATTGCTTGAGATCCTTTCGAAGATGGATATTGTAACTCACCTTGTGATCACAAAAGCTGCAAGACAGATAATCGAAATAGAGACCGATTATTCCGTTATAGAGATAGAGGATCTGGCAAGTCATGTTTACATGGAAGGCGAGTTCACCGCGCCTATTGCAAGCGGTTCTCACAGATTCGCAGGTATGATAGTTGCTCCATGCAGCATGAAAACACTGGGCGAGATCGCAGGCGGTATGTCGGACAATCTCCTGGGACGGGCTGCGGATGTATGCCTGAAAGAGAAGAGAAAGCTTGTGCTTATGCCAAGGGAAACACCACTCAACCAGATCCATCTTGAGAACATGCTCAAGCTTGAGAGAGCCGGTGCTATAATACTTCCCGCATGTCCGGGCTTCTATTCAAGACCACAATCAATAGACGATCTTATAAATTCGATGGCAGGGCGTGCTCTTGATCTGCTCGGTATCGATAACGAAGTTTACAAACGCTGGGGATAGAATGGATCTTACAGAGATGAAAAACTCTCTGAATACAGTCTACACCCTGTGGCTCAGGGAGATGCTCCGCTACAAAAGATCCAGATCCCGGATCATAGGTTCCCTGGCAACTCCGCTTTTTTTCCTGGTAATCATGGGCTCTGCCCTTGGCAGTACAATGACACTGCGTAGCGGCAGATATATCGACTATATGGCACCCGGCATAATCGGGATGTCCATTCTCTTTTCCTCTCTCATGGGAGGTGTTTCCATTATCTGGGACAGGGAGTTCGGTTTCCTTAAAGAGATACTCGTAGCCCCCGTCAGCCGTATCTATACGGCACTCGGCAAGGCAACAGGGGGTGTAACTGCGGCAATAATACAGGGAACGTTGCTGATGGTTATCAGCGGTTACATCGGGGTTAATTACGTATCCGTTATCGGGCAGTTGTTCTGTATTCTGATCATGTTCATTATGGGGCTCGGCTTTATCGGTCTGGGAATAACCCTTGCTTCAAGGATTGATTCTCATGAGGGTTTCCAGATGATGATGACCTTCCTGACCTTCCCAATGCTCATGGCAAGTACTGCCTTCTATCCAATGGAAAATCTTCCTTCCTGGCTTGAGATTCCTGTGCGTCTGAACCCTCTGACATACGGGATCGAAGCCATGCGATGGTCACTGATCGGTGTTTCGGAAGTGCCTCTGATGCGATCTATGTTTGTGATCATAATTTTTGCTTCTGTCATGCTTACCCTTGGAAGCTGGTCATTTGACAGGGCAGGTGATCATTGAAATTTTTTTTATTCCGGTATGGATCATTTTCTTTTTCCGGCAAACGCCGTTCTGCACGCAAAGTATTTATCTGAAAACGTCTATTGAGGAGCTACCCTTCTGAATGGGATAGTAGGGTAGCTTGGTCCATCCTCGAGCGTTTGGGACGCTTGGACTGCGGTTCAAATCCGCGCTATCCCATCATATTTTCTTTTCAAATTCCTGCTAAGTTCCTAATATTATCTTTCAGTATTCCAGTTAGCTATAATTTATACTGCTTTTGAGGTCTGGAATAGGTTTATTAATTATATGTTAAGAATAAAGTTCCATGCCAGAGATTAAAGTCAAACTGTTCGCCAACCTGAGGGAAAAGGCCGGCGAGTCCTCGGTAACGCTACAAGGAGAAACAGTTAAGGATGTACTGTTATCTCTCACGGACCTTCATCCCTCTCTTGAGGAACTGATTTTCGAAAAAAGGGAAGAAGCTGAACTTCACGGCTATATCAATGTCTTTCTCAACGGGAACAATATCAAACACATGGACAAACTTGAAACCCGCTTGAACAATGGTGACGAAATAGGCATTTTCCCCCCTGTGTCAGGGGGATGAACCAGCTCAGAAGGTGTCAGCATGGACAGGATAATGAAAGAGCGT
The DNA here is from genome assembly GCF_013388255.1 of Methanolobus zinderi. Taxonomy (NCBI): domain Archaea; kingdom Methanobacteriati; phylum Methanobacteriota; class Methanomicrobia; order Methanosarcinales; family Methanosarcinaceae; genus Methanolobus; species Methanolobus zinderi. Next base: position 2,490,358 of record NZ_CP058215.1, on the reverse strand, counting down.
ACCGGCGTAGGCTATGCAAAGAGACTTTTCCTTGAAGCGATAATGCCGCTGAAGCGCACCGAAAAGGCCGAGATATCCGATTGTGTAGGGAGGGTTATTTCCAGCAGCATCCTCGCACCAAGGAATGTTCCCCATTACCGCCGCTCTGCAATGGACGGGTTTGCTGTTCGCTCGGCAGACATAATCGGAGCATCTCCCACAAATCCCGTTATGCTGCAGGTATCCGACGATATCGAAGAAGGTAGCAGCGTACAGGTCAGTACCGGTGAATACGTGCCAGATGAGGCAGATGCTGTCATCATGCTGGAAGATACTATTTCCATCGGTGATATGATAGAGGTACGTGCGCAGGTGCATCCAGGGAAGAACATAGGCGATGTAGGGGAAGATGTGAGGAAGAATGAGATAATATTCAATAAAGGACATCAGTTAAGAGCCTGTGACATAGCGGTTCTTGCTTCCCTGGGTATCAAGGAGGTCACCGTTTACTCAAAACCCGTGGTTGCCATACTTCCCACGGGTAATGATCTGATCCCTCTGAAGGATAATGAGGTCCCTTCTCCCGGCAAGACACTTGATATCAACAGCCTGATGATAGGTCTCTATGTCACAAAATGGGGTGCAGAGCCCAGGTACTGTGATATTGTATCCGAGGATCGTGATCTTATTGAGGAAGCAACCAAAAACAATCTTGATGCTGATTTTATCGTAGTTTCAGGAGGAACTTCCGTAGGTGAGAAGGATTTTGTACCTGGTGTGGTGGCTTCCCTGGGCAAAAAACTTGTACACGGGGTCGGCTTGAGTCCGGGTAAACCCACAGCTCTTGGTATTATAGATAATGTTCCCGTGCTCTGTATGCCGGGATATCCTGCTGCGGGACTTGTGGCACTGTTTGCTTTTGGCAAGCCTGCGATCCTGAAGACGGGAAATCTACCTGAAATGCCTGATCTCACTGTAAAGGCCCGGCTCACAGGTAAGATCAATTCCAGGGAAGGATATGTGAGTTATGCCAGAGTCATTCTTGAAGAAGACTCCGGCCAGACTCTTGCCCGCCCTCTTATGACCGCAGGGGCCGGGATATTGAGCTCGATGGCAAAATCAGGCGGTTTTGTGATCATACCCGAAAATGTTGAAGGTTACGAAGAAGGAAACGAAGTGGACGTTGTATTAATTGAATAGCGGTAACACTCTTAATGAAATGTCACTTGCGCTTCTGACAATAGCTGCGGGTGGATTTCTGGGAGCAACATCCCGTTTTGTATTTGCAGGTTATTTCCAGTCATCAGCCGGTACACTGGCGGTTAATGTGATCGGAAGCATGCTGCTTGGTTTTTTAATGTATAATTCCGACTTTCTGGGCTATGTAAGCCCGGGAACCAGGATGTTTTTTGGTATAGGTTTTCTTGGTTCGTTCACGACATTCTCCACTTTTTCGGTACAGACTTTCCAGATGCCTGCAACTCTGGCTCTTCTCAATATTGCTGCGAACATAATGCTGACACTGGCAGGAGTTTTCATTGGAAGGGGAGCTGTAGTCTACCTTGCGAATCTCAGGGATGGATCAGCTTATCCGGGATTTATAACTTCAACATCCGGCAGTAGATATGCCGGTTACATGAAAACGGGTCTTGTAAGCGCATCTATTCTGTTTTTGCCTCTGATGGGAGGTATCTCCGGCCTGGGATTCGAGATTTTGCTCGTGGGTGCCGGAGGACTTATTGGTGCGCCTTCCAGATATTTGGTTTCTGGTGCTATCCCCCGATTAAAGGAAATGCCGATAGGAACCCTTGCCGTGAACACTATGGGTAGTTTCGTACTTGCATCACTTACTTTTTCAACAGTTTCGGGTTCACTTGTGTACTTTCTAAGTATCGGGATGCTCGGTTCGTTCACCACTTTCTCGACATTTGCCTATGAGAGCTTCAGACTTCTGGACGAAGGCGAGACAACTTCTTCTTTGTTGAATATAGTCTTCAACGTAGTTCTGTGTTTGACAGGAGTCGCTGCAGCTTATCTTTTATTCGCTTAGTCCCGGGTCATCGCACTATAGAATACGGGACTAATTTTCTTTCAGATCACATTTAAATATAGCAGGATTGCCAGAACTATGAGTGTTATTCCTGTTATCAGTCGTATCTCGACCCGCTTTTCATCCTTGAAATCAGAAACCCTCTGAGGATCAAGTCCGAATGCAAGAAGACCTCCCAGTATTAATATAGGCAAAACAACTCCGAAATTGTAGACGCCAAGGTATATTGAACCTTCCAGGACATTGTTCCCTGACATCAGCATTTCGAGAATTGCAAGATATACTGCCCCGACACAGGGGGCTTTCACCAGAGAGAAGAGTCCGCCGGCAGCAAATGACAGGATAAGTATGTTCTTCCCTCGGATATTCCCTATAAAATCAATGAGAAAACCAGGAGTCTTGAAGGATGAATCTGAATTTTGTCTCATGTAGTATGCATCGTATAAATGCCAGAGTCCCAGAAAGCCTACAAGAGTTACCATTAACAGATTGATGGCTGCTTCAATGCCGGGGAAGGACTTTACCGTGTTAAGTATGCCGATTCCGAGTATCATATAGGTAATGAAGATGCCTGCACAAAAACCTGCAACAAGTGTGAGCAAATCACGGCGGGTACCGCTTGATGATATTAATACTGAGGACAGGAAAGCCATCACTGCAAGCAGGCAGGGATTAAATCCCGCAAGTATTCCCGCGGCAAACACGAATAAATATGAATTGTCCGATCCATACCATGCTGGCTCTTCCTGGCTGGTCTCTCCAGCCTGGTGTTCGATATTGTTTTTCTCGTCAGGGGCTGGGGGTGCGTTCTCAATACCTTCTATGAGGAGCTTTTCCAGCAATTCGGTGTCGTCCCTGTAATCATTATAGTTTATTACCAGACTTTTGTTTATCACGATCGTGGGAACAACGGTAATATCATATTCCCGGATATACTCAAATGACTCCATAATGTCATATTTGGTATAATTGACATTATCATACTGTCTCACGACTTTTTCTATAGCAGGACTTGCTTTTTCACATTTGAGACAGCCATTCTCATAGAAGAACTCAACCGTCACTGTGCCGGAGCCTGCATATGCGTTGGATGATATCAAAAGCAGAATCAGTAAGCAAAAAATGCTTCGGGCTATTGTCCTAGTGGCAGCTTGTGGAAGAACATGTCGTTTTTTCATAGTCCTTCTCCGGGGCTCTCATGGTCTCGACACTGATAAGATCGCCGGTGTCGGCATCCACGTAAGCTTCTACAACGTAGAGTGTAGATGTGCCTGGACATGCGCAGGTACGTTCCATAATTTCAACTTTCCAGAATCGATCGGCGCCATTCTGTAAGGTGTTGTTTTGATCTTCAGTTGTCTGTTCCATAAAAGTGGTCTTAGTTGCTCTCCAGTCGGAAACTTTGAACTTGTTCTCAATGAACTCACTTGCGTTTGAATCACTTTTGACAATACTTACAGCCTGCGATGAATTGATATTTACGTCAGGTTCCGTATGGATAAGTCCATCCAGATATCCCGTCCCTGCAAAAGTTCCTCCGACAATGAGAATAAAAGCAAAGGCTGAAAGGAACAGGATCTTATTCTTATCCATAAATCTTACTTTGTTGCTTTAGATTATAAGTTTTGCTAAATTCAACTGGCTTCAACTTCTCTACAATATCATCATCCGGACAGGAAGAATAATAAAGCAACCAATACAAGTTCTGTACATACTTTCGATGTAAGTGGTCACAAAAAGAAGGTTATGAAAATGAAAGCATCACTTCTCAGGATATATCTTAGTGAGAATGACAAATATGAGGGTAAAACTGCACACCATGCAGTGCTTGAGTTTCTGAAGGATGCGGGTGTGGCAGGTGCGACAGTACATCATTGTATGGAAGGGTATGGGGTACATAACCGGATACATACGGCAGGTGTACTGAGTCTTGGAACAGACCTTCCGGTAATCATACAGGCAGTGGATAAGGAAGAAAAAATAAAGCTCATCATCCCTCAACTTAAGAAAATGCTTCCCAACGAGCTTATAACTCTCCAGGAGATCGAAATTGTCTCCGGGGAAGGTTTCAGGGATGATATTGGATAGCTATCGCAGGATTATCTGTACAAAACCACTGTATTGCCACGTATCTCGATAAGAGTGGTTTTAGTGGAGTCTGCAAGTTCCTGGGCTGCATCTTTTATATTCTCTGCTCCGGGGGTGGTCTTCAACATCTTTATTTTAACAAGGCGGTTTGCTTTTACCTGTTTTTTCACTTCTTCTATTACCGAATCTGTAATGCCGTTCTTGCCGACATTGAGAATTGGCTTCAGCCCGGAGGCTTCTGCCTTTAATTTGTATAATTTGTCTTTTTCCATGAATTACACCTGATTGCTTATTGATCCAAGTAGTATATGATATTTCATATGGTATGGGAAAGTGTTTTGAAAATTAGATTTTCTCAAGGGAACAATTACGTCCTTGGCCTGATAGCTTTATGACATGACCCTGTTCAGGCATTCCCGGACTCTACCAGGCTGACATCTGTGCCTTCGATGGCGTACTCAAACCATGGTGTGGGCTTTGAGGTCAGGCCAACGACCCTCATTGCATAGGTATCGCCTACTGCCTTTATTTCGATCATGCCATCGAACAGTTGTTTCAGGGTGGCAATGGTCTGTGGATCATGCATCTCGTCCTCGACTACATAAAGACCAAACCCGCCTGCAGCTTTTACCCGCCCTGTGAAGACGTGCAGGAATCTGAAAACAGTCTGCAGGTTAGAGTACATAAGTATGGTGGAAAGTGAGTTGATACAGAGCCTGATCTTGTTCATTTTTTTCCTGACAAGGAATTCTTCCAGGAATTGACTGATCTTCACTCCGATCCCGGTAAGGTCCACAGGACTTGAAGCTCTCTTTATATTTGCTGTATCCGGAGCTCCCATCCCGAGTGTCTTTGTAACACAGTCGACCACCCCTATATTCATTGTAGAGATATCCATGCCCTGTTCCTCGAACCACGAAAGGACACGCTCTCCTGGTTCTCTGGTTGAGACAAGTATCGCTGCATTATCATTGTTGAGGTTCTGGTAAATGATCGCATCAAGCAATTCATCTTTCCGGCTCATGGGTGGACCTATCATCATAAGATTGGTGCCTTCCCGAATGCCGCCCAACAGGTCATCCAGCTCTTTGATACCTAATGAATAAACGGACATGATCTATTGTGTTCCTGACTATGGATTACCCATAAAGATACTTATAATCTCTTAACGAAAGTGCAATGCATATCTTTTATAGATATGTGCGATATATAATTGTTGCCTTTATATTATGACAGGCCAGATGTGTTTCTGAATATTTACAGTAACATATTACAAACAATATTAAAGTTTTTTGTTTACTGTTTTACATGTTTCACGATATGGCCGGCTTCAGGGATAATTATTTCCTTCATGCCCAGTGTTACTGCTGCCGGGGATCCGGGCATACAGAATACTGCTTTACCGTTTATGGTTCCTGCGGATGCACGGGTGAGTATCACAGAGGCACCGATCTGTTCTATACTCCTGTATCTGAACAGCTCTCCAAACCCGGGTATCTCCTTCTCGAACATGGGCGTTACGGATTCGATGGTCACATCCTTTGATGTAAGTCCGGTACCTCCGCTTATAACTATGATATCTGCATCGGATCGTAAAGCTCTGGTAAGCGCATCGATTATGGAGGTCTCATCATCTATAACAAGGGAATAACCTGACAATTTATGGCCTGCTGCCTGAACGAGTTCCTCCATGATCTGGCCGGAGCTGTCTTCAGCATCCTGTGGTGAGGATACTTTTCCGTACTTTTCAAACCTTGAGGTCGATATAGTGATTATATAAAAATTACAGGGACCTTTGCTTTCTTTCTTGTGTTCTTTTACTGTAAAGTCATTCATACGAAGTCTTATACATTAAAAGATATATGAAACACTCGATTCGATATGAGAATACTGGCAATCGATGTAGGTACAGGTACCCAGGACATACTCCTGTACGATAGCGAAAAGGAAGTTGAGAACAGCCTGGTAATGGTGATGCCCTCCCCCACAGTCATAATTGCCGGGAAGGTACGGGAAGCTACTTCCGCCGGAAAGGCGATTTTTCTCAAAGGTGGTGTCATGGGAGGCGGACCTTCTTCTAGGGCCATCAGGGAACATCTGAATCAGGGTCTGGAGGTATACGCGACTCCAAAGGCTGCGTTGACCATTAAGGATGATCTTGACAGAGTAAGGGAAATGGGAATAAAGATCGTTGATGATGCAGGAGAGAAGGTTCCTGCGGAAGATTACGAAGAGATATTCCTGCAGGATATCGATCTGAAATCCATAGAATCCGCACTTAGCTGCTTTGGGGTGGAGATGCCGGAAGTTTTTGCAGTCGCGGTCCAGGATCATGGCAACTCTCCGCATGAGAGCAACCGCATTTACAGGTTCAAAATATTCGAGAGGCTCATTGATGCGGGAGGGAAGTTCTCCGATTTCGCATATAAGCATAAGGATATTCCCGAGGATCTTACACGTATGATCTCCTCCTCAAAAACTCTGTATGGAAAGGAAGCGGTTTTTATGGATACCGGGCCTGCTGCGATCTTCGGAGCACTACTTGATCCGGCTGCCAGGCAACCCTGCCTTGTTGTGAACATTGGTAACGGTCACACTCTTGCAGCCATTGTTAAGGATTACAGGATCGTTGCCCTGTATGAACATCACACATCCTCACTGACAGGTGAAGGGCTTCAGGAGCAACTACTGCGCTTTGCGGAAGGAGAACTTACATTCGATGAGGTCTTTGATCAGGGGGGACACGGATGCTACACCAGAGGGAGTACAGACTTTGATCAGGTGAAGTCGGTTATGATCACCGGTCCCCGACGCAGTTTACTGATGGACATGGAGGAGGATTTAAAGGACAGCAAGCTCTGGGACAGACTGCATTTTGCCGCACCCTTCGGGAATATGATGTTGTCTGGCTCGTACGGTCTGCTCACTCCTTACCTGCCTGGAAAAGTTGATGAGCAATAAGACTTATAAAGTCCAAGGTAGTAGGGGATGAACCGTCCAGATGAAATTGTATCTGACTGATGTTTAACGGCATCAACAAATTCATATACAGACATTTCAATTAAGGACCGTTGCAAAGCGGTACTAGTTGACGCAAATCATTACAATAATTATTCAGGAGATTTAGATTCATGGTAAGAAAACCAGCAAGTATGTACAGGAACGTGAGGCAGCGTTCATACACAAGAAGAAAATACATGGGTGGTGTGCCGGGAAGCCACATCATTCACTACGATATGGGTAACAAGACCGCTGATTTCCCTGTAAAGCTATCTCTGTTATCTGAGGAAAAATGTCAGATACGTCATACAGCTCTTGAAGCTGCACGTATTACAGCCAATAGGGCTATTATGGCATCTGCCGGCCGTGCAGGATATCACATGAAACTCAGGGTCTATCCTCATGAGGTCTTGAGAGAGAACAAGCAGGCAACAGGAGCAGGTGCTGACCGTGTATCCAGTGGTATGCGTGGAGCTTTCGGAAAGAATGTGGGTACGGCTGCCAGGGTTTCACCCGGTCAGAAGATTTTCACCATTTCAGTCAACAAGGAACAGTTCAAGACAGCAAAGGATGCTTTGAGAAAAGCAGGCCAGAAACTGCCAACACCTGTAAGGATAACTGTTGACAAGGGAATGGAACTTGTACAGTGAAAGTGATTACTATTTCGGGAGGATTTGAATGAAAGATTACGAAGCGCTTTTGGACCGTGCTATAGCAAACTTACCTGACAAGGAGACCACGGACACACGTTTCGTGATCCCCGAACCGAAGATCCTGGTTGAAGGTAAGACCACGATCCTTGATAATCTGAGCAATATAGCAGATGTACTGAACAGAGATCCCGATCACCTGATGAAATTCCTTACCCGTGAAATGGGTACTGCAGGTAAGATCGATGGTAACAGGGCTGTATTCCAGGGACGCTTTTCCAAGGAGCAGATCAAGAACAACATACAGGCATATGTAGATGAGTTTGTCATGTGCTCCGAATGTTCAAGACCTGATACCCAGCTGACCAAGATGGACAGGGTACTGGTACTCAAATGTGCCGCCTGCGGAGCTCACAGGCCTGTCAAGAAGAGGCGTGCAACCGCACCGGTCCAGCAACAGGATGCAATCGAGGAAGGTAAGGAATATGAAGTCCGTATCGATGCCGTCGGTTCAAAGGGTGACGGAATTGCCAAGGTGGATAAATATACCATCTTCGTGCCCGGCACTACCAAGGGTCAGACCGCAAAGATAAGGGTCAAGCGCCTGAGCGGTACACTTGCTTTTGCAGAGAAGATCTGATCCGGAAAGGATCTGATTCTTTTCTGAACTTTTCTTTTTTAATCCTGTTTGGATAGTTTCGACGACTTCATAGTCTGTTTTATCTGCTTTTTTAAGGAATAAGTTATATTACATCAGATCTATTAATATAATTACACTCGAAAACAATATGTCGAGGTTTTAAATGGCTCGTATACCCACAGGGATTCCCGGATTTGATGAACTAATAGAAGGCGGTTTCATAGAGAATGATGTAGTCCTGCTAATCGGCGGACCGGGAGCAGGCAAATCCACATTCGGTGCACAATATCTCTACGAAGGCATCACGTCCTATAACGAGCCGGGTGTCTACATCACTTTTGAAGAAACGCCTGCCCGAATCATGAGGAATATGTGGAGGCATGGCTGGGACCTTGAAAGACTTATCAAGGAAGACAAGCTCAGGATAGTGCGTGCCGATCCCATTGCCTATGGCCGCTATATCGAGAAGAACAGGGATCCTGAGTCTGCTAAGGAAACGGACACCACTACCATTGAAACCGTTCTGCGGCAGATATATGCCAGCGTGCAGGAAATCGGAGCCAAGCGTCTTTTTATTGACTCCATGACCTCACTTAAGATATCTCCGGATCCTGTCAATGTAAGGTACATCATTCTTGAATTTATCAAGAACATAGAGAGCTTTGACTGTACCACCCTGATCACAAGTGAGATACACAGGGAGACCAATTACTTCAGTGTTGAGGAGTATCTTGCCGAAGGAGTTATTTGCCTTAAGGTATTCAGGATTGGCGGAGAAAGGATCAGAGCCATCGAGATACTTAAAATGCGAGGCACAAAACACGATGAAGTGCTACGTCCCTATGTAATGTCTGACAACGGGATCTTCGTTTACTCATCCCAGTCCGTCATAGGCAAAGAAGCAGATGTTTTCTCCACCGAGCTATTCAACTCCAGGGGAACATTGGATGAAACAGAATTACGCTGATTCACAGGACGACGAGAAAATTACATTACTTTCGATTCCGGGACTTTCTATTAAAATGGACAAAACAGAGGATTTTGTCCAGCTGAAGGCAACAGGAGGCCTTCGTAAGGCATGTGCTCCTTTTCTGAACAGGATCAATGAAAGGCTCCGGGTGGAAAAACCGGCACTTATCAAAGATGATGAGGTGATTGCCTCTACATGGCTTCCCCCGATTCCCAGTAAAGCCTTCAAGAGACTTCTTATGGCAGAGACCCAGATCGCTCTGGGCAGGTATGTTCCTGAAACAGTTTCTTTTGAGATCACACGCAATTGCAAATGTAATTGCGAGCACTGTGTGGTGAGCGGCGGAGAAGGCGACCTGGACATCGAGACAATGAAGCGTGCCATAGATGATGTACTTGATATGGGAGCCATGGTCATCGTATTCACGGAAGGGGACCCCATGTTGCGCGAGGATATCTACGAGCTTATCGATTATGTGGATAAGGAGCGTGCCATAGTTAACATGTATACTCCCGGTACGGAAATGACTCCGGGGAATGCGCAGCGTCTGAAGGAAGCCGGACTACATAACCTTCTGGTCAGCATATATTCCACAGAAGCCGAGAAGCACGATGCAGTACGCTGCCTGGACGGTGCTTTCGAAATGGCCACAAATGCCATGAAAATGGCACTTGATGCAGGTCTGCTTGTCACCATGGCAACACATGTGTCTCCTAAGAATATAGATGAGTTACCTGCAATGTATGAGCTTGCAAGGGATATCGGGGTACATGAGTTCTCCCTCTGGGAGTCCGTACCCAAAAAGAAAGGTGATGCCATTATCACTGAAGCTGACAGGCAGCAGGTGCTTGAGATGTACCACCGTATCAATTCCACAAAAGGCGGACCAAGAATATTTTCCAATTCCTATTTCGAGGGTGAGATGCTGGGATGCATGGCGGGACAGCGCTGGCTGCACGTTTGTGTTGACGGCTCGGTAAAACCATGTCCTTATATACCTTTCAGCTACGGGAATATTACAGAACAGTCCATGAAGGATATCTGGAGCAAGATACGCAAGGACAGGTCATTCAGGGGACAGCGTAAAACATGCCTGATGCAGGAAAGTGAATACCTGCAGCTTGTGGATAGCATACCTGAGGGTGCGTCTAAACCTTATGATATTGATTTGATATAAGCTACAGAATATTCTCATTCTGTTCCTTTTTCAGAATCCAGCTTTTCAAGCAGTTTTTTGTTCTGGCGATAGTATCCTATTATTACTATACCTGCAATTATGCCCATTAGATAATACTTGCCTGAGAATATGTCGAGCCAGAAACCCGGCCAGATATAGGATGCTATCAGGAACATCAGGAACACGGGTAAAGCAACCCAGATTGATATGATAAGTGAGGCTTTTTTCGGACCGTACTTATGATTCAAACGGTGGAGTAGTTTCCATCCTGTGAAAAAATCTGTGATATTCAGCGGTTCATTATCATTGTCATCTTTTATGAACTTTTCAATTCTCTTATCATGGTTTTTCTGTATCTTTTTGCGGTTTACAATAGTGAATAGTGCTGTGAACAGGAAAGCCACAGAACCATATTGTCGTGGTAATAGCAGTATCAATAGCGTTGATATAAACATCAGGGCTCCAATTATGGCAGGAAAATAACTTTCATTGTACCTGCGGGCTGAACTTATGTTGTATATTGTCATAAAGCCAAAGAATACAATTCCAAAATGAAATATTGTAATATCCATTATTATCTCCGCCACACGTGTCATTGGAATTTTAACTATTTGCTTTTAGAATTGCTTTAATGCATAGAAAAATATGTTGGTTTCATATTCATATATTTACTAAGTGGTGTGTACTTGTTTGCATGGTATATCTTTATCCTCCATTTAGGTCCAATAATAACCTTTACATATCACCACGTGTTCTTACTAACAATTTCATTGACAGAAAAAAGACATGTTCTACCCGAACATCCCATCATACAAGAGGCCCTATATGAATATGAAGATCGACCCATGGAGTGCATTGAGCATCGATGATTATTCCAAACTATTCGAGGAATTCGGGATTTTGCCCTTTGATCAATTGCTTCCTGAGATCAAAGATCCCCACAGATACATGCGCAGGAAGATCATCTTCGGCCACAGGGGATATGATCTGATAAGCGATGCCATGAATAACGGAAAGCCTTTTTCGGTGATGAGCGGTTTTATGCCATCCGGAAAGATACACCTCGGTCATAAGATGGTAATGGAGGAGATCATATGGCACCAGCAGCAGGGAGCCGATGCTTTTGTGGGTATTGCCGACAGGGAGGCACACTCGGTAAGGGGTTTTTCATGGGAAAGATGCAGGGACATAGGCGTTAACGAGTATATTACAAGTCTTATTGCTCTGGGCTTTGAACCGGAAGGACATATTTACTTCCAGTCTGACTCGGAACAGGTCAAGGACCTTGCTTTCGAACTTGGTTCAAAGGCCAATTTTTCGGAACTGAGTGCCATCTATGGCTTCACAGGTGAGACAAGCGTATCCCATATGTTAAGTGCCGTCACACAGAGTGCAGACATATTACATCCTCAGCTTGATGAATTCGGAGGGCCGAAGCCTACGGTGATTCCCGTAGGTGCAGACCAGGATCCTCACATACGCCTGACCAGAGGACTCGGTCACAAGATGAACATGTTCAAGATCGAGGGACGTGAGGATAAGAAAGGCAGGCACTATTTCAGTATCAGAAGCAAATCAGCACCGGAAGATACCCTGAAGGAGCTGGCTGAACGCATCCCCGGAACTACAAAACTGTTCGAGGGTCATGTTGATGTACTGGATTTCGACAACTTCGAGGAACTCTTGAAGACTGTCAGGGCTGTAGAGCTCGAATTTGGAGGATATGCGTTTGTGCCACCGTCTTCCACATATCACCGTTTCATGTCGGGACTGCAGGGTGGAAAGATGTCAAGCAGTGTTCCTGACAGTTATATATCGCTCACCGAGGACCCCAAGGGAGCTGCAAAGAAGGTCAAAAGGGCAAAGACCGGTGGCAGGATAACACTTGAGGAACAGAAAAAGCTTGGCGGTGAGCCAGACAAATGTTCGGTTTACGAATTACTGTTATTCAATCTTGTTGAAGATGATGAGGAACTGGCACAGATCTATAATGACTGTGTCAGCGGACAGAAGGTATGTGGAAACTGCAAGGCTCTTGCAGCGGAAAAAATGGAGAAGTTCCTGAAAGAGCATCAGGAACTGCGTGAAGTGGCAAAGGACAGGCTCGACGAATACGGACTATAGATTATCAAGGTGTAATATATGGCTTCAGATTATAATCTCACACCCAATGAGAAAAACGTGCTGTTAGCACTGGAAGAACTGAAAAATGCAAATCCTGATGAACTTGCACAAAAGGCAGGAATGAAAGTGGAAACTGCCATGCAGGCTGCATTTTTGCTTGATGAGAACGGGCTTGCAAGGGTTGATGAAAAGGTCATCGAGACATATGGACTGACTGACGAAGGTAAAAAGTATGCAGATGAAGGCCTTCCCGAAAGGCAGATCATCAATTCCATCTCCGGGCCAGTATCCATGGATGAACTTAAGGATAAGTTCAATCCTGCCGTAGTCGGCATAGCTACAGGATGGCTGCGCCGCAAAGCCTGGGCTACGATTGAGAAGGGAATGATAGTACCGACAGGAAATGCTGATTCCGGTGATGATGAAAAGGTCCTGGATAAGTTCGGGGGACAGGAAAGAACCCTGGAAGAGCTTGATGCCAGCCCGGCTCTTATGAAGGACATGCTCAAGCGCAAACTCGTAACTAAGAACGAGGACAAGCACAGGTCTGTGAGCATAACTAGCGAGGGGAGCGAACTTGTTGCAGCGGGAATCGAAGTAGAGGAAGAGATCGCACAGATCACATCCGAGATGCTCAAGAGTGGCCAGTGGAAGAACAAAAAATTCAGAGCATACAATATCCAGACTCCCCCACGTCAGATCTACGGGGCCAAGGTTCATCCTTACCAGCGCCTGATCGACCAGATGAGGCGTATCTTCCTTGACATGGGTTTCACCGAGATTAAAGGTGAGATTGTACAGAGTTCCTTCTGGAACTTCGATTCACTGTTCCAGCCACAGGACCACCCGGCAAGAGAGATGCAGGATACTTTCCACCTGTCCAGCAGGTCGGAACTTCCGCCTGAATACAAGGATCAAGTTTGTGCCATGCACGAGCACGGTGGAGATACCGAGTCCACCGGTTGGGGAGGTAAATGGAGTGAGGAGATAGCCTGTAAGAATGTGCTGAGAACCCATACCACAGCACTCACCATTAAATATCTTGCAGATAACCCCGAACCTCCGGTCAAGGCTTTCTCCATTGACAGGGCGTACCGCAGGGAAACGATTGATCCCACACACACTCCTGAATTCGAACAACTGGAAGGTGTTGTCATGGATAAGGATATGTCCTTTGCCAACCTGCTGGGCTGCCTGAAGGAGTTCTATCACAGGATGGGATTTGAGGACGTACGTTTCAGGCCGGGATATTTCCCGTACACAGAGCCAAGCGTGGAACCCGAAGTATATGTTGATGGCCTTGGATGGGTTGAGCTTGGAGGCGCCGGTGTATTCAGGAAAGAAGTAACAGACCCTCTGGGAATTAAATATCCCGTGCTTGCATGGGGTCTTGGTGTAAGCCGTCTTGCAATGCTCAAACTGGGTCTTAAGGACCTGCGTCTGCTTTACCAGTCAGATATCGACTGGTTGCGCAAGAGTCCTGTGTGCCAGCTCTGAATTACTTTTTACACGTCCCTGTTGTTATTTTTGAAGGCAGGGACTTGTTTTTGAACTATAATTTTCTGGAGAAGTTAGCGAAAGCTCTGAAAGGATGTTGGGCAGCAAGTATGCAGCACTTCTGTATTGTTTAGTTGTATGAAGTCTAGGCGCTATATCATCATTATGATAATAATGACTTCTAAATCTTTTAGTTAATGTTATAACTATTGAAGGTAATATTGTTACATAACTATACTCCAAAAATATAGTCCATATTAATGTTTAGGATATAGGAGAGGTGGTACGTTATGAAAAGAATTGTGATACTAACTATGGTAATGCTAGTAGCTGCTATGTCACTGGCAAACGCGGCAAGTGTAGCTCCAGAGCTTTTCGATAATTGGCAATCCGGCGATGCGGAATTTGAATGTGAGGAAGCTGGTGCATGTGACTACTATTCTTATAAGATAGATGAATGGGGAAATGCAAACTATTGGGGAGATAGTGATATGAACGGTACTTATGATGGCGAAAATATCAATATCACTGAATCAACAGAATATCCGGTTTGTGCAGTCATCGTGAAGGCTGGAACAGGTGCTAACGTTTATTATTATCCTGAAGGCACCTATGAAGATACTGGTCTCTATGCATATGATGAAAAAGAAATAAGCCATGTGACTTTCTGTTTCGGCGAAGAAGATGATCCGGGCGAACCTCAGGAAGAAATTCCAGAATTCCCGACAGTTGCACTTCCAATAGCTGCAATACTTGGTCTGGCATTCCTGTTCCAGCGCAGAAAAGAGTGAACTTTTAAGTTCATTTCTTTTTAATTTTATTTTATATTTCATTCATTTATTAATTCTGTATTCTAATACCGAATTTTCTTGTTTTGTAATTTTAGTTTATTAGAGTTGAATTAATACTTCGTATTAATGCTATTCTTTGTTCGAATTTCCATAATGTATCTATGTTCTTTAAGTTTTAAATTTATTTATTATTTTAACATTTAAAATTTTAAAGACATAAGTAACTATACTAATATACTAACATTTTTTATCACTATCAGAATTATGTATTATTGTTTCACAAAGCGCATATATCAGCAAAAAGACAACGTACAGTGACTACAATATAAGTAGGTGGTACGATATGAAACAAAGAATATTTTTGATAACGTTAGCTCTTGCTGTCCTTTTAACCGGGCTTGCGAGTGCGGATTGTTATCTTAATGACGTGCAGGATGATAAGAACCAGTATGAGGGATATCTGAATGTGAGTATGATAGTAAACAATGAATCTACTCCTTATACTGCTTCAATGGAACTTACAGACGACACAATGTTATTCTTCCCTGATTCACAGGTAACAGGTGTAGTACTTAATGTACCTGCGGATCAGATCGCAAATGTTAGCGACTCGGCAGGTAACGAGTGGGAAATAATGGAGGCAGACGAAAATAATCCACTGGGCACTTTCCAGGCTGAGGCAAGTGCACCGGATTCAAATGTCACCCCTCCTGTAGTAGTAACCTTTGAAGACACATGGGACGGGACATTGCCTGCAAATGATGAAGGAAACCCGTTAGCTGTGAATATTGAAAACATTGGAGAGAACAATGAAGATACAGCATGGGTGACCCTGGGATTCTGTGAAGAAACTGGAATTGTTACAGAAGAGGGAGCAGCTGATAATGTAACAGATGATAATGTCACAGACGAAAACGTCACCGAAGGTAACATGACAGATGGAAATGTGACCGACGGAAATGTAACTGACGGTGAAACTACTGATGACAATGTAACTGATGATGGAACAACAAATGGAGACATTGTAGCTACTGATGAGGTCTTAATAACCGACTCAGGTATTGACCCCGCCAATATTCGTGTTCCTGTGGATGAAGGTGTTACATGGACCAATGATGCTAACCAGAGTGCTACTGTAAGCGATGGTTCCTTCGATTCAGGATCAATCGAACCTGGTAACATGTACAGTCGTCTCTTCAGAACTGCCGGAGTATACGAATACACAGTTCAGGTTGGAGATGATTCCTACGATGGTACTATAAATGTCGGTAACGGTGCTGTAGTAACTGAACCTGATTCGGCTAACGAAACAATGGACAATGCTACTGATGACAACGTAACTGACGGTAATGTATCCGACGGAAATATGACGGAAGGAAATGCTACTGATGGAAATGCTACTGATGGAAATATCACCATAGCCGGAACTGTTGCGAGTGACGAATCTTTCTCCACACTATTAACAGCTCTGGAAACAGCTGGTCTTGTTGAGACACTGGATGGAGAAGGTCCATTTACGGTCTTTGCACCAACTGACGATGCTTTTGATAAGCTTCCTGAAGGTACTGTAGAGTCACTTCTTGAAGATCAGGAAGCATTGACCAGCGTTCTGACTTACCATGTGGCTGAAGGAGAATATAACTCCAGTGCACTTGTCGAATTAGATAATCTGACAACCGTTCAGGGCGAGAACCTTAGCATATCTGTTGAAAACGGCGAGGTAATGGTCAATAATGCAACGGTAACTAATGCTGATATTGAGGTCAGCAATGGTGTGATACATGTAATAGATGAAGTATTAATCCCACCATCCATGCAGGAAAATGTTACTGACGGCAATGTCACTGATGGTAACGTAACTGACGGTAATGTTACAGATGGTAACATGACCGATGGCAATGTAACTGAAGGCATTGACTTCACAAACGCTACAACTTGCTATCTCAATATAGTAGAAGATAACAAGAGTCAGTATGATGGTCAACTCAATGCCTCCATGATGGTCAAGAACGAAACTGTTCCTTATGCGATACAGCTGGATCTGACCAATGACACTATGGAAACCTTCCCGGATGCTGCACTCGGCAGTTTCATGCTGAATGTTCCTGCTGACCAGATCATGAATGCAACAGACTCAGCTGGTAATGAGTGGGTTGTAAATAATGTTGATGACGAACCTGACGATAACGTAAGTGCTGAGCTTGGAGGCGAGAATGTAACAATCGCCGAGGTAGCTGCGAGTGCTGACTCACTCGAGACACTTGTCATAGCCCTTGATGCAGCCAATCTTACAGATACACTGGCCGGAGAGGGACCATACACTGTGTTTGCACCAACAAACAAGTCCTTTGACAGACTGCCAGGAAATACGCTTGATATGCTTCTTGAAGATGAAGCTGCATTAACCGGTGTTCTGACCTATCACGTAGTTGAAGGAGAATACAACGCTACTACTCTTGCTGAGACTGACAACCTGACCACGGTTCAGGGAGAAGTGCTCAATGTAACTGAAGAAAATGGCACTATTATGGTAAACAATGCCACAGTAACTACTGCTGATGTTGAGGCCAGCAATGGTGTAATACATGTAATAGACGGAGTACTTATCCCACCAACAACAGAGGAAGCACTCGGAGACCTTTATCCTTTCGGAACCTTTGCAACAGAAGTTGAACCTGGTATGAACGCAACCAACGTAACCGGTCCGGTAACTATCTACATGAATGGTACCTGGAATGGTACACTGCCGGAAAATGCTGAAGAATACATCGTAGCCCAGGATGTCCAGAACATCGGAGAAATGGGCAACGAGAGTGCATGGATTACCGGATATTGTGACAACATGACTGAAAATATGACAGATAGCAACGTTACCGGTGAATGGGAGCTGAGTGATGAACTGCCCGAAGGTGTGATGATTGACTTTAATGTTACATGTACTGATGGGCAGCTGAACATTACAGATGCAAGCGACTATGGTGGTCTTGAAGATGCAAACCCCGGTATTAAATCAATACTTGTCAAGCCGGGATCTGAAAATATAACAGACAGCAACTCTTCAATTGAGTGGGACGTTTCTACAGAGACACCTTTCCCAGGACCATATTCTGACAGGTTTGAAAATGGTGATGCTTACTATGAGATAAGCGCAGCAAATGAAAGAAGTACAGGTGTCACAGTAGAATACGATGAATGTCCGGAAGAAGTCGACCTGGCAATCCATATTCGCTGGGGTGAGGATTCCTCTGTATGGGCATACAACAACATCACAAATGTGACTGTTACTGATGGTGATGCTACGGGTAATGTGACCGAAGGCAACATGACAGATGGTAACGTGACTGATGGAAACGTGACTGATGGAAACGTGACTGATGGAAACGTAACTGATGGAAACGTAACTGATGGAAACGTAACTGATGGAAACGTAACTGATGGAAACGTAACTGATGGTAATGTAACCGATGGTAACGTAACTGATGGAAACGTTACAGAAGGCAACCTTACAATGTGCTATCTTAACGTAGTAGAGGATGAAAAGAGCCAGTATGATGGTCAGCTTAATGCTACACTATTGATAGATACAAGGTCAAGTCCTTACATGGCTGAGATGAACCTGACGAATGATACCATGGAAACGTTCCCTAATGCAACTGTGAATACATTTCTGCTAAATGTCCCGGCTGATCAGATAGCGAATGTAACTGATTCATCTGGTAATGAGTGGGAAGTAACTGCACTTGATACTGAGAATCCATTCGGTTTCTTCCTTACGAGGATAACCACAGAGGAACTAATGGACAATCCATTCGGTGATTTCACTACAATGGTCACAGTGAATGAAACTGCAGCCGATAATGCAACAGGTCCGATATCCATAAACTTCGATGAAAGCTGGAATGGCACACTGCCTGAGAATGAAGAAGGCTATGTGATTGCAACAGACGTCCGGAACATCGGAGAGACAGGAGACGATAATGCCTGGATCACTATCGGAATGTGTGAAGAAGTGGAAGAAGGTGAAGATGGAGTAGTAACTCCTCCGGCTGGTATGGACAATGTAACTGACAATGTTACAGATAATGTCACATGCTACCTTAACAATGTGGAAGAGTCCAAAAGTGAATATCAGGGAGACCTGAATGCAACTCTCATGGTCAACAATGATACCACTCCTTACACTGCGGAAATAGAGATCACCAACCAGACAATGGCAACATTCCCGGATGTCGTGATCAATACAATTCTCCTGAACGTACCAGGGGACATGATCACAAACGTGACCGATAGTCAGGGTAACTGGACGGTATTGAACCAGGCTGAAGGGGCCGTGATCACGAGGATCATGTCCAATCAAAGTAATATGTCCAATGGTCCGATAACAATCTACTTCGATGATTCATGGGATGGTATGCTGCCTCCGAATGACGAAGGATATAGTATCGCAGTAGATTTCGACAATATCGGAGAGATGGGAGACGACAGCGCATGGGTAACATGTAATGACACTGCCACTATGGATGAGAATGCGACCGGGGACATGAATGCGACTACGGATGACACAGCCATGGAAAATGAAACCGGTAACATGACCAATGAAACAATGGAGGACGGAACCTCAGACAATGCAACTGAGAATACCAGTGAGGATTCTCAGGCCACTGTTCAGGGTGAAATTGTGAATACTGACGAGGTATCAATCAGTGAATCTGGCATTAATCCTGAAAACATCCGTGCTCCTGTGGATGAAGGTATTACATGGACCAACACTGGTAGCCAGACTGCTACTGTAAGCGGTGATTCATTCGATTCTGGCTCAATCGAACCTGGTAGCATGTACAGTCGTCTATTCAGAACTGCCGGAGTATACGAATACACAGTTCAGATCGGAGAAGATACATATCAGGGTACTATTACAGTAGGGAACGGATAAAAGCCAAAAGAAACATTTTGAGATATAGTGGAGATACAGAGTTCCTGTTTCCTATCAGGATCTTAAATTTCCACTATATTCTTCCAAATTTTATTTTTTTTTAACTAGCTGTTTTTAATTATCACTTATTAATTTACTCTTCTTCCATTGCATCTTCCACACTTTTCCTGATGATATAGCCTGCTTCATGGAGGATGGTATCTCCAATCTGCGGGTCCTTTTCCATGCTTGCAGTACATGGATACGAATGATGAGCACCGGAAATTGTTTCCTTGTAATCTTTAACATCTGACCACTTGAGTTTCTTTGCAACAAACCACGTGGACCCACATGGTGCATCCCTGAGAACTTCTGTATGAGTGAAAATATTATTCTTTTTATCCAGCTCGATTTTCAAAAGAGGTTTTCCGAATCCAAGTTTCACAAATTCGTCTATTGGGTCTTTTCCTGTAATGTCCAGTGAACAGAAAGGCTTGGGACATTCACATTCAATACCCTTTGCTTCCAGCTCTTTTTTCACCTGTTCGGTCAGGCCTGCGGGTGTTAATCTTGAGTCATCCACCGGGATGATAACACCTTTTGCGCCGGAGTTTTCAGCAATTTCGGGTATTGCCATAAGAAGATCGGGATTGAGGTCAATTGCAAGTATCAGGTCACAATCAGGAATATTTTCCGGCATGTATTCCATGGGCTCTTCCACAAAGTCCGGGAGATCGGTTCTCAGTTCGAATATTCCTGTGATGATATCTGCAAAACCTTTGCGGGATTCCCTGCAATGGTCACACAGGTCTCCACAGGACACACAGAATCTGTCGGAGTTTATGAGGTTTCCAATCACTTTTTTTCCGAAATCGCCTGAATAAAAGACGTTAAGACGCATGTCGGGATTTTTCGGTATCAAATCTTAATTAGGTTTCCCCTGGATACCTGCCTTTGAATTCACAAGTCCCATGAGATATGCCGGAATACACCCGATGGCGGTGCAAGTTTCCAGGGAAATACCATTCCCTGTGATATCAAGATGATATGGTGCCATTCCTAAGAGTTTTTTTGGCAGACCTTTGTGCCCCAGTCCCACAAGCAGCAGGAATGATCTGTTATTCATGATCTCATTAGCCAGTTCTTCCGGGCTTATGGCATTTTTATCCTCGGGTTTTGAGGATGTGACCACAACTGAGCCAAACTGGGCCTGGAATCCTTTTTTTGGGAGGTCGAATACAAAGAGCTTCCTGTTCTCATGCAGCAGGCGAAGGAATTTTCCGGATTCACCGATGGTGGTCTTGTCGGCCACATAGTCCACGAGTTCATCGGCTGTCATCTTAAAGGGAAAATCAAACAAAGCCAAAGAGAATCCGAAGGCATGGCATATGGGAGCAGCCCTTGCAATGGCCCTGTAATGGGCATCAAGAACCTTTATTTTATCATATGTATTCACTATTCCAAGGGTCAGCATAATTTCACCGTTTTCTTTTTTATTCCAGTTTAAGGCACATGACAGATTGATTACATGTATTTAACCTGTTGCATTCTGCACAGTCTTCCCATATTTCTGTCTTTTTCAAAGGATCCGTTTCCACAAACCCTGCCTTTTCAAAAAATCCAGGGGATGTCGTTCTGGCATAAACAGAACTCTCATCCCTGACTCTTGGTAATAGGTATTGTATAAGGGATTTGCCGATTCCTTTTCCACGGTAACTGGGATGCACAGCTATTGAATGGATCTCTGGAAAAATATCATACACAAGGGCACACGCACCTATTATTCTCCCATCGAGTTCTGCAACTGCAAAATTGTCCGCTGGTATTTCCTCTATGTCAAGGAAATATATTGACATCAGTATCTTTATGGCTTTGAGATCATCTTCCATTGCGTCACGAATGGATATATCCGGGTTCACAATATCTCATCCATACTGCCACTTCTGAATCCTTCCAGATCCAGTGTCACATAATCAAAACCAATGTCTTTGAAGTAAGAAACGATATTTTTCCTGTGCATGAGCATATCCCTGAAATCAAAGGGTTTTAGTTCGATACGGGCTATTCCGTTATGATCCCTAACTCTCAGCTCCGCAAACCCCAGATCCGAGAGGAAATTCTCTGCCAGTTCAACTCTTTTGATCGCATCTTCTGTCAATTTATTTCCGTAGGGAAACCTTGAGGCAAGGCAGGGAGATGGAGGTCTTCCGGCAACAGAGAGTCCTGCACTTCTGGCAATCTCACGTATTTCTTCCTTTGTAATATCGAGTTCAAGATAAGGGGAGTAAACGGGCTCAGAGCTTTCCTGAATGGCTTTTCTTCCCGGTCTGTAGACATTCCTGTCTGAAGCGTTACTGCCTTCCATGATAACATTGAACCCGAATTCCTGTCTGACATCATCAAGCAGATGCAGTATCTCTTTCTTGCAATGGTAGCATCTTTGGGCAGTGTTGCTGGCTATTGAAGGTATTTCCAGTTCATTGAAGAATATGACATGGTGTCTGATCCCTATCTCCCGGGCGACATTTCTGGCATGCTCAAGCTCCCTGTCCGGAAATGAGTGTAATTTGACGGTGACGGCCACTGCCCTGTCTCCAAGTACCCTGTGAGCCAGATATGTCAGGGTTGCACTATCAACTCCTCCCGAAAAGGCTACAATGGCACTTTCTTTATCCCTGATCGCAGTTTCAAGCTCTGTGATCTTTTTTTCCATCATATTACTGAATATGGGAAAATGCCTTATTAAGATAATCACATTAAGAATAGCATAAAGTCTTAGTTCTAAGATAATATCTGATTATTGTACACGGGTGATATTTAAATGGCGTTTTTTGGAACAAATGGTGTTAGGGGAATAGCAAACGAATACATTAATCCTCAGCTTGTGATCGATGTTGCCAGAAGTGTTGGTACCTATATGGGTTCAAAGGGAACGGTGGCCATAGGCAGGGATACGAGAGCTTCAGGAGAGATGCTCAAATCTGCTGCTATAGCAGGTGCACTGTCTGCAGGACTGACAGTTATAGATGTGGGAATAGTCCCCACGCCTTCTATTCAATATTATGTAAAGGATCATGCCGACGCAGGTATCGTGATAACTGCCTCGCATAACCCCCGTGAGTACAACGGAGTAAAACTTGTGGCTGCGGATGGTAGTGAATTCTCCAGGGAAGGGGAGAAGGAAGTTGAGAAAATATACTATTCCAGGGAATTCTCAGCCGTATCATGGGAGAGGACGGGAGATCTTAGAACCGATCTCAATGCCAATGAGTACTACCTTAACGGAATAATAAACTCAGTTGACAGTAAAAGTATTCGTGACAAAAGGTTCAAAGTGGTAATGGACACCGGTTGCGGAGCGGGCTCTGTAACTCTTCCTTTCCTTCTCCAGAAACTCGGCTGCGAAGTGATTACTATCAATTCACAGGTGGATGGAACGTTCCCCTGGAGAAATCCCGAGCCAACTCCTGATGTTCTTGTGGAGCTGATCGATCTTGTGAAAACAACAGGTGCCGTTATGGGAGTGGCCCAGGATGGCGACGCTGACCGTGCGGTTTTCATTGATGAAAAGGGCAATTTCATACCGGAAGACGTGCTGCTTGCGATGATGGCAAAGTATGTACTTGAGCGGAAAAAAGGTCATGTGGTAACGCCTGTAAGCTCTTCTTCCAGGATGGTGGATATTACTGAAGATGCAGGTGTAGATCTTGTATGGACGGCAGTGGGTTCTATCAACGTTGCCCGTAAGATGATGGAAATTGATGCTGTGTTCGGTGGTGAAGGCAATGGCGGGCTCATCTTCCCTGAACACCAGTACTGTCGTGACGGTGGCATGGCCTGTGCGAAATTCCTGGAAATCATCGCGAACGGAAAAAAACTTTCCGAACTTGCATCAAGTGTTCCTGTATATTATAATTCCAAAACAAAGATCAAATGTGATGATCTTGAAGATACCATGGAAAAAGTGAAACAGTCTTTTGAAGGCAGTGAAAATAAGGTGGATACCATTGACGGGGTTAAAGTGTGGTATAGTGACGGCTGGGTACTCGTGAGGCCTTCAGGAACCGAGCCCATCATACGCATTTTCGCAGAATCGAAGACACAGGACAGAGCAGAAGCATTGATGCAGGACGGAGTAAAGCTTGTGGAAGAATGCAAGGCATGATGATGCTTCAGGCTTTTCCTCTTGATTCACCGAGAATGATCCCTGTGGCAATTAGATGAGCCACACGCAGAGGCTCAGGTATATTACTTCTTGTGGCGCTGATCCGGACTATTGTGGCAGCGTCCTTCATTTCTATCCCGCTGCACTGGATGTAGACCGGGTTGTTGACATCTCCTGTATTCACCTTTACTATTTTTCCTGCCTTTTTGATTATTTCACTGCGCATTTCTTTATGTGGGAGGTATGACAGTGCCCTGTCTATCATCTCAAAATCAGGAAGCTGTCTCATCAGGACTATTACAGGTATATCGGTTTCCTCATATAGTTGAACTATGTCTATGGTATTGAATCCGCCATATGTTATGCCATCCAGCATTATGATGCGGATCTGAGGATAATGTTTACTGCTTTTGACCATTTCCATCAGAGTATCCGTACCATCCAGTCCGTCCTTTGTAAGGTAGGAACTCATTACACCGTCCATCCACAGCCCTCCCCTGAAAAAAGCCCCTACAACAAGTATCTTTTCACTTATCAGGGCAGAGTCATCGATACCCAGTATGCGAATCTCTTCTTTGATATGAAAACGTCTGCTCACAAAAGCAATTATACAGAAGATTGCAGAAGTAATTTACCGATTGGCAGAGATTTCACTCAGATACAGGATAATTACTGGTCTGATCAATCGAAGCCCGTAAAATAAAAAATGAGGCTGAATTAGCCGAACATTCCTGTTGGTAATTCTTCCTGTTTGCTTTCGAGTTTTGACATGACTTTCCTGGTGGATTCAAGGAAATCTTGCATTCCAATGGATTCCTTGTCGAATCTGACGGCAAGCATACCTGCTTCCATTGCAATTGCATTCAGGTCTGCTCCGCTTGCAGTTTCGGTCATACGGGCAAGCTTTTTGAAATCAACATCCTCTCCAAGGTTCATGTAGCGTGAGTGGATCTTCAGGATATTTGCCCTTGCCTCTTCATCAGGCATCGGTACGTAAACTACCCTGTCAAACCTTCCCGGTCTCAGGATTGCAGGATCCAGTACATCCAGCCTGTTTGTGGCTGCAATGATACGTATCTCTCCCCTGCTGTCAAAACCATCCATCTCTGCAAGCAATTGCATCAGAGTTCTCTGTACCTCACGGTCAGCTCCGTTTGTGTCATTCAGACGTCTTGATGCGATGGCATCAAGTTCATCTATGAATAATATGCTCGGGGATTTCTTTCTGGCCATGTCGAACAGATCCCTTACAAGCTTGGCACCGTCTCCGATATATTTCTGTATCAATTCGGAACCCACTACTCTTACAAAGGTAGCCTGTGTCCTGTGGGCAACGGCTTTTGCAAGTAGCGTCTTACCGGTTCCCGGCTCACCGTACAGTAATACTCCTTTTGGCGGGGATATACCTATACGGGCAAATGAATCCGGCTTTAAGAGCGGCAGTTCCACAGATTCTATCAATTCCTGTATCTGCTCGTCAAGACCACCAACATCATTGAAATCGACATCCTGGGCCTCTACAACTTCCATTGCGGAGACTGTCGGATCTTCGGTAGCAGGAATTACATCGACAATTGCCAGGGTCTGCTGGTTCAAAGCTACCTTGGTACCGGGTACAAGGCTGTCGTCGTCTATGTATTGGGATACATTGACCATGAACTGAGGACCTGTAGAGCTTCTCACAAGGATCTTATCATTGCTGATCACATCCATTATAGTGGCAACTACCAATGGAACGGTCTTCAGACGGTCGATCTCAGACTGAAGCCTTCTGACCTCTCTTTCATATTTCAATTTCTGGCTTTCAACAAAGCGCTTCTCAGATTCCATCTGATCGCATTGTTCTTTTAGCATGCTGTTGCGCGATTCGAGTTGCCTCATGCGGTCAAGAAGGTACTTTGAAAAATCCTCTTCGCTTCCTGCACCGGCATAACCGAATTCCGCCTTGTTAACGCCTGTGAAATCGTATCTTTCGTGATTATTTACATCACTGTCAGTGGTTTCGCTCATATGCCTCCGAACATTATTTAAGCCCGAAGGGTATATAGCCCTTTCGTAAAGACGAGATTTGGCTTGTATGAGTTGAGATCTATGCAATGTGAAATATGTGGCACCGATATTAAGGGGCCTTCTTTTAAAGTAAGTATAGACGGTAGTGAACTCACTGTCTGTGGAAGATGTTCACAATATGGTAAAAACGTGGATAAACGCACACCGGTATCCCGAAAAATAGCACCAACAGCACCTGCTGCCCAGCGGAGGAAAAAATCTAAACCAAAAGGTTTTGAGACCTTTACTGATGAACTTGTGCCTGATTACGATTCTATCATCAAGGAAGCAAGGGAGAAAAAGCAGCTTACACACGATGAACTTGCTCACAAGATAAAAGAGAAGTCATCGCTGGTCAAAAAGCTTGAACGGGGAGATATCGTACCGGAAGAGGATGTCCGTAAAAAGCTGGAAAGGGAACTGGACATCAAGCTTACGGAAAGGACCAGCCAGGATGACTGGAGTGGAGAGCGCCTGAACAAAGGTACTACGCTCGGCGATATAGTAACGATCAAAAGGAAATGATTTATTTTTATTTTTATTGACAAGAGGATCTAGTGGTTATAATGGGCTTGGACGGAAAAAAAATTGGTTTTATCGGAACAGGAAAAATGGGAAGTTCTTTAATAAGAGGTATCCATGCTTCAGGGATCATTCCTGCTTCTGACATATATGCAAGTGATGTTTTCGAAGCATCTCTTAAGGAGCTGCACGATGATCTCGGAATCAACGTATCAACGGATAATCTGGATACAATACAAAATTCTGATATTATCATCCTTGCCGTAAAACCACAGATATTGAAATCCATTCTTCATAATATAAGAGCTGAGATCGGCTCTGACAAACTGGTCGTATCTATCGCAGCAGGTGTCAAACTGGAAGCACTTGAGAGAGAGCTCAAGCCGGATACACGTGTTGTACGGGTGATGCCCAATATTGCCGCAACAGTAGCCGAAGCAGCTTCTGCAATATCGCCCGGTAAAAACGCATCCGTAGAAGATGCTGATGATGTACTGGAGATCTTCGAACTGGTGGGTAGCTCTTTGATCGTGCCGGAACACCTTATGGACGCAGTGACCGGACTCTCTGGAAGCGGACCTGCGTTTATTTTTCCTGTTATCGAGGCAATGGCCGATGGGGCTGTATTTGAAGGTCTTGACAGGAACAGTGCACTGGTACTTGCGGCACAGACCGTACTTGGTGCCGCTAAGATTGCACTTGAGACCGGTACGCATCCCGGAGAACTAAAGGATATGGTCACCTCCCCGGGAGGAACGACCATAAGGGGTGTTCATGTGCTCGAAGAAAGCGGTGTGAGGGCTGCTTTTATGAATGCCGTTATAGCATCTTCTAACCGTTCTAAGGAACTTGGGGATTAATTAATATTTACCTTTTATTATTTTTATACGAATCAAAATAGAAAAGCTTATTATATCGCAAAGTTTTAATAAGATTTAAGCTGGTATTTCTATACTGCCGTGGAGAGGGTAGAAAAACAAAAAGGATTGAAATAAACTAGCAAGTAAAAAAACAGGGGGATAAAATTAAAATGGGGATCGAAGTAAAATCTTTTGCCGTAATCCGGGGCGATAATCCGGATAAAGTAAATGTTGCACTACATGACCTTGAACATTATGGACACATGAGGTTCGCCTCCAAACCAAAACGGATCGAACCAAACTTTGCTGACAACCTGCTTGTAAGCGTTGCCGGCGTTCCGCTCAGGGCTAAATGTAGTTCAGCCGCTCTTGTTGAACTTGACAACAATGCAGGTGCGGCAATAAGCAAGCTTAGGAAGATACATCCACCTGCCCATGTGGTTATAGTCAGCCCGAGGCATGATGTATACACCGAACTGATGGATAAGTCCGAACTCTATCCTGAATTTGAAAGGACGTGGGAACCACATCATAACGATACTTTCTGATCGATCTTAACGAATTTAGTCTTAAAGTGTGGAATATCCTGTTATATGTCTTAATTTCAGGACGTAGGTGGGAAGGCCTTCCACATCTTTTATTTCTTTCTGGACAATAGCTATCAGACGTTCACGTATCCTGACATCGGGGTTTACACCAAGGGAATGGAAATGCTTTGTCAGATCGGACATGAGCATGTTCCCCCGACGGTCCCAGTCTGTCAGGATTATCACATTTTTGCCTGTTTTTGCAATATCCTCGCAGAGATTTGAAGTTGAGCCATGGGTTGCCATTTCAAAATGTCCTTTTATACCAAGCCTGTTAAGTGCTCTGACATCTCTTTTACCTTCGACTATGATCACTGTATCCTCTGGCAGGTGCAGAAGCTCATCAATGATCTCTTCGATATTCTCAAGTCTTTTTTCATAGACATGCAATGGTGCTTTTAGAGATCTGCGGTCTTTTTTATATCTGGACATGAATTCCCTGAACTTCTCTGATTTCAGATATACTTTATATCCCTATATTTCTGTCAGGTTAAGAATAAAAAAACAATGGCCTTAAAAGTTGCTACGTATTTTGATTTAATTATATACGGGTAAGAAAGAAATAAACGGAGAACAAGTGAAAGTAGGCTCCCTGCCGCAACGAAAGCAAACCGTTTGGAATCAGGAGGGATTTGCGGCAGAAGCCGGAATACTATCACTTGTAATAACGAACGAATTCTTCGAACTGTTCATAGTAAGTTGCTCTATCTACCAGATTTTCAAAATATTCATCCATCTGTTTCACCTCAGTCTGTAAAATGGCTTCCCGCATATATTAAGGGACTCCGAGCGGGGTGAAAGTATTCTTTAATTAGTATCTTTATAGATCGTATAAAAAAATCGTAGTAAAAACAGTTATTCGGCTCCCTCAAGGCTGGCTTTGAGAACGGAAATGACCCTGGAAATATCAATACCTTTTACAAGAACTGATTTCCTGGTGCTTTTATGTCCACTGCTGATCGCAACGTCTGATGGTTTCAGGTCGAAAAGAGCTGCGATGTTCTCGATCAACTGCTCGTTAGCCTTACCCTTACGGGCATTTTCCGAGAGCCTGACCTCTATTCTCTTTCTCCAGGGATTGTATCCGCTGGGAATGCATATGTTTCTGGATCCCGGTGTTACTTCCACATGGATGATGACACCGTTCTCAGCCTGTTTTAACGCATCCTCAAAAGACATAACAACGCTCGTAACCGTATATGATTACTTAGACATAAAGAATAAGTGAGATAATGCTGTCGCCTGACGCACTAACTCCGGAAGTTCATCCTCTGGGATTCCCGCTGTCCCTTCCGGTTTCCCTCGTGACAGGCTTGTGTCGCACTATCCTGATGTAGCGTATTGAGGTTGTCTGTACAATCACGGATAGGCTCTGCCATTTTCTCATGCAAGGACCTAATAATACGCAATTCCATAAAGAGGAAATTGGTTTATATATCTGTCGATGCTATGAAAAGCATGTATAATAACTAATATTAGTAGTAAGGTAGAATATCTACTGCTAAAAGATGATTCTATGGTTAGCGAGCAGACAGTCCACGGAACAATCCTTTACGGCCCTGAACTGGAACCTATTCAGGGATATATTGCCATAAAAGACGGTATCATTACCGAAGTTGCTGAAGAGAGGACAAGGTCAGAGAATATCATAGCACCATGTTTTGTAAATGCCCATACTCATATCGGTGACTCGGTGGTAAAGGACCCTCCGCTTGGAAAATGTGCGGACTATTATGTGGAGAGGGATTTGAGTTCACTGGTACAGCCTCCTCATGGCCTCAAACACAGGGTACTCGAAAGTACCGGGCACGATGAGCTTGTGGAAGGCATGAGGCGCTCTATTACGGATATGCTCCGGACGGGAACTTGTGCCTTTGCTGACTTCAGAGAAGGTGGTCTTGATGGAGTTCTTGCACTTCAGGAGGCTCTTCAGGACTCAGAGGTGACGAGCAGGATACTTGCAAGACCCAGGGACATTCATACTGAGAATCAGGAACTGCGCCAGGAGGTCGAGCGCATCCTGCTTGACGCAGACGGGCTCGGAATGAGTGGAGCCAGTGACATGGATATGCGAATCCTTAGAACCGTAGAGCAGCTTACAAAAAGCAATCAAAAGACCTTTGCCATCCATGCAGGGGAAAATGGCAGGGATGATATTGACAAAGCACTTTCCCTGGATCCTGATCTTCTTATACATCTTACACAGGCTGACCATACTGACCTGAAAGAAGTGGCTGATATGGATATACCTGTTGTCGTATGTCCGCGGTCCAATTTCATAACCGGGGTCGGAATGGCACCTGTAAGGGAAATGCTAAAGGCCGGGATTGATGTTGCCGTGGGAACTGACAATGTAATGCTCAACTCGGTCAACATGTTCTCTGAAATGGAGTTACTATCTAAAGTTTTTGGTCTCGAGGACAGACAAGTATTTATTATGTGTACACTTATGGGTGCAGCAGTATTAGGACTTGGTAACATAGGTCCTATTATGGAAGGGAACAGAGCTAAAGTGATGATCCTCAATGGAAATTCAAGTAATCTCTCAGGAATAAAAAACCCCGTAAGCAGCATCGTTCGAAGGGGGAGACCTGACGATATACTATCTGTAATCCTTTGATTCCGTATTATCACATATTATCACATAGGAGAGGGATTATGAAAAGCGATCTCTACAAGAAGATTTTTATTGCAACTGACGGATCCGAGCAAAATAAAAATGCAGTCCAGCATGCACTGGAGCTTGCAAAGACATGTGGGGCAAAACTGTATGCAGGATATGTGGTTGACACGGCTGCTTTTGCTTCGATACCAATGGATGCGGGGTGGGAAATGATGTACGAACTCCTGGAACAGGAAGCCAAGGAATCAACCAGTGTAGTTGGAGAAATGGCGGAAAAAGAGTCTGTACCATTTGAATCTGTAGTCCTTGAAGGACACCCTGGTCCTGAGATAGTCCAGTTCGCAGAGGAACAGAACATGGACCTTGTTGTTATGGGAACTCTTGGAAAAAGAGGACTCGATCACTTTTTACTTGGTAGCGTTGCTGAGAACGTCATCAGAAATTCAAAGGTGCCAGTACTTGTAGTACGTGGTAAATCCTCCGAAGAATAATTGGAGGCTTAAGATGCCAAAGAATGTTAAAGTAATGGATATAATGAGAACGGATGTTGCTTTTGCGACATTGCCCGGTTCAAGGGATGAGGTTCACGCATTGCTCAAAGAGAAAAGGGTATCCGGTGTGCCCGTCCTTAAAGACGGAAAAGTTGTAGGGATTGTCAGCAGGGCTAACCTGCTTAAAAATCCCGAAGAGGAACAACTGGCTTTATTGATGACCCGTAATCCACTGACCATCGATCCGAATGTGGATATCACCGTTGCAGCCAAAACACTGCTTGATAATGGTATCAGAAGACTGCCGGTTGTTGAAGACGGTAAACTCAGGGGAATTATTTCCGTGGCGGATATCGTGGCAGTACTTGCTGAAATGGAAATTCCCGATCATGTTGGACAGTACATGAATCCTAATTCAGTACCTGTATGGACAAACACTCCGCTGAATGTTGTGGCAAGGATAATGGAGCTTGCAAAGTCAAAAGCTGTCCCTGTGATCGACAGTGACCTTGAGGTAGTGGGTATGATCACTGACCGTGATGTCATCAGTGCAAGCGTCATTGAGGATTCAGTTGAAATGTCAGATATGTCAAACGGAGCAGATGACGATGAGTGGACATGGGAATCCATGAGAGACACCATGAGCATCTATTACAGTGTTTCAAGGGTCCAGGTGCCTGCAATCCCCGCAAAGGATGTAATGGTCAGCGACCTTGTAAAAGCCGCTTATATATCCGGTGTCAGCGAATGTGCGCTTAAAATGAAGCGCAATCGTATTGACCAGATCCCTATCGTTAATGCAAATCAGCGTTTCCTCGGTCTGTTGAAGGACCGTAATCTGCTGAAAGCAATCGTTAACGGCAACTGATATGGAACCCCCCTTTGGGTTCATATTTTTCTTTTTTGATTTTGAGTGATTACCATGGGAAGACCTTTTGTATTTATCAATTCTGCGATGTCCGCTGACGGAAAGATATCCACAAGGGAAAGAAAACAGGTACGGATATCCGGTGATATTGATTTTGACAGAATGGATGCTCTTCGGGCAGGTTCGGATGCTATTATGGTGGGTATCGGAACTGTACTTGCAGATGACCCCAGCCTGACAGTCAAATCGGAAAAAAGGCGGGCTGAACGTAAACAGGCAGGACTCGAGGAAAACCCCATAAGAATTGTTATTGACAGTAAAGCAAGAATATCTCCGGATGCCGATATTTTTAAGAAAGGTAAGGGAAGAAGGATTGTAATTGTTTCCGAATCAGCACCATCCTCTAAAGTCAGAGAACTTGGGGATATCGCAACCGTGATAGTTGCAGGTAGGGACAAAGTGGACCTTGTCGCCTCCATGAGCAAAATTAGGGACATTGGTGTCCGAAGACTGATGGTCGAGGGAGGAGCCACCCTTAACTGGGGTATGGTCTCGAGTGGCCTTGTTGATGAGATATATACATTTGTGGGCAATCTGTTGATGGGGGGAATCACGTCTCCCACTTTGATCGATGGCGAGGGTTTTACCGAAGAGGAGACAATAAAACTTGATCTCATGGAAGCAGAAAAAATTGAAGAAGGAGTTCTTCTGAAATGGAAATTGCTGCCCTGAATACCTGATCAATATTTTTTTGATAAAAGCTTTTGTAAGGTGTATCCACAACCATGCATAAATACATGTAAAAAGAAGTCTATAATAATTAAGAAAAGCATGGTAATATTATGAACAAAATAATCTTGCGATCAATATTTATTGTAGCCCTGATACTCCTGTTCAGCGGTTGTGTCGACAATAGTGGTTCGGATGCGAACACATCACAGCAAGGCACGGGTATGGTTGCAGTGACTGACATTGAGGATATCGATCGGGCACTCGAGAGTGGCCCGGTACTTGTGGAAGTTGGCTCTGAGACTTGTTCTGCCTGTGCTGCCCAGAAAGGTATAATGGACGAGATTGCAGCCGAATATGAAGGTCAGGCAAGTGTTATGTATGTTGATACCAGGGATGCCACCCCTGTAGCTCTGATCTTTGGTGGTATTGAATATGTACCAGATTCCTTTGTAATTGTGGATAGGGAAGGCGATCAGTATGTCTATATGGGAGCTGACGGCCAGACCACAACAGACAGAAATAATGAAAGATTTGTGGGCCTGACCAACAAAGAAAGTCTTGTGCAGGCTCTTGATCCTGCAGTAGAGATGCGCCAGGGGGAAAACAGCTCGGTTGAGGCCGAAGCAGCTCCTGTTGAAATACAGGAAAGTGTTGAGATGACAGAGGTCACCACTTTTGAAGAGATAAATCAGAGCCTTGCCAGCGGACCTGTGATGGTGGAAGTGGGTTCTGAGAGTTGCTCTGCCTGTGCTGCCCAGAAACCTATAATGAATGAGATAGCAACCGAGTATCAACAGGATGCCAGTGTGCTGTATATTGATAACAGAAGAGGTAATGAGCTTGCTGCATGGTTCGGGGCAGGCTATGTTCCTGACTCTTTTGTCATTGTGGATATAGAGGATGGACAGTACGTTTACATGAAACCTAACGGTCAGACTACCACAGACAGAAGTACTGCCAGATTCCTCGGGCCTGCTGAGAAAGCTTCGCTTGTGCAGACCCTTGAAGAAGCAATAGAAGTCCGGCAGTAAAGCCAAGCCTTATGTTGAACTGATATGTCCGATACACTGATACTGGATCCCATTGCATCTTTTGTTGCAGGTGTGGTAAGCATACTTTCCCCCTGTGTGCTCCCCTTACTGCCGGTAATCCTCGCATATTCCACGGATCAGAGCAGACTTCGACCGTTTGCCGTTGTCGTGGGACTCAGCTTTACCTTCGTAATTATGGGAATAGCTGCATCTGCATTTGGTGCGATTTTTCAGACCTATATACAGTTCTTCAGAATACTGGCCGAAATCCTGATTATCATATTCGGACTGGCAATGCTAGCGGATTATGATCTATTCGGGGTATTCGCACAATATACGGGAAAACTGCATGTGGAAAAAAAAGGAATGTTTGGCGGCCTGCTGGTCGGCGCTTCACTGGGTATAGTATGGATTCCCTGTGTGGGCCCAATTCTTGGTGCGATACTTATGGGAGTGGCAATTGAAGGAAATATTGTTTACGGGGCAACACATCTTCTAATTTACTCCATAGGTTTTGCCATACCAATGCTTTTGATCGCATATTTTGCCAACCTTTCATCTGCAAGGCTGAATGATATATCAAGGTTTGATGTCAAACTGAAAAAACTGGCAGGTCTTGTGCTTGTGCTGGCAGGTCTGTGGATGATCTATAGCAATCATCTTGTTTTCTACCTGTGAGGATGGATCAATAATAGAATGAATCAAAAATAGTTAGAAATAGGGTGAATGTGCTCAGTCAATCACACATTCATCGTCGTTTGCTATTGCAACAAGCTCATTGACACAGGCTACTGCCATTGGTGTTCCGCCACGTGTTCCCTCACAGGTGATGGAAGGTACCGGTTCTTTCCTGACAGCTTCCTTTGATTCCGCGGCATTGACAAATCCCACGGGAGTTCCTACAACAATTGCCGGCTTGATGCCATGTTCGATCATCCTGCATACTGCGAATGCGGCAGAGGGTGCATTGCCGATGGCAACGATCGAACCCTCAAGGATGTCCTTGCATTTCAAAAAACCTGCTGCTGTCCTGGTGATGCCGTGTTTTCTGGCAAGTTCCGCATCTTCATCTTTATCCAGGACACAGATTACCTCGCAGTTGTGTCCTCTTTTGGTAACTCCTGATTTGACCATGTTTATATCGACAAGAATAGGAGCACCTTTTTTGATGGCTTCAACACCTGCTTTGATAGGATTGTTGACAAAACGCATGAGGTCTGCGACCGCAGGGTCACCTGTTGAGGTTACACAGCGCTGTTTAACTTTATCCTCTAATGTCTCATCACCTACAAGCTTGCGGGCGATATTGCGGCTGGACATGTAGATGGCCTTCGCCTCGTCGGTCTGTGATCCAAGGTCATTACATATGGCAACAAGATCCGGATCGATCTCGGTTGTCATTTCCACAAGTTCTTCGATACCTGTGTTCTTCTTTTCGGATTCAGTAGTCATATTTGCGGTGATACCCCCTGGGAGTGATTATCCTCTTGCCGTAAGGTGAATCCCATATGCGGGAGTCATTGCTTGTGATAAGGATCGTTGTGCTCATGTCCACCCAGTCATTATATTCCATAACTTCACCAAGGGTGGTAACAATATAGTCCTGGTTCTCGTCCCTCAGAGCGTTCTTTACCAGACCAACAGGGACGGAATCATCCTTGTGCTTTCTGATAATCTCGATTGCCCTTGCGAAATTGGACTTGCGCTGGCGACTCTTGGGATTATAGAGTGACATGATAAAATCTGCTGATGCTGCGGCGTCCAGCCTTTTCTCGATGACTTCCCATGGTGTCAGAAGGTCACTGAGACTTACGGTGCACATGTCATTGACGATCGGTGCACCAAGTACACTGGCGGCTGCCGTAATGGCCGTTACACCGGGAAGTACTTCTATCTCGACATCCAGGCCTTCATGTTCTGCAACTTCAAGAACAAGACCTGCCATGCCGTAAACGTTTGCATCCCCTCCGCTAATCATGGATACAACGTGTTCCTGTGCGAGTTCCACTGCCTTGCGTGAGCGGTCAACTTCCTTGCCCATGGCGCTGCGAACGATCTCCTGTTCATTCAGGAGTGATGCCATCTGGTCCAGATAGGTACCGTTTCCTACAATGTAGTCCGAGTTCAGGATTACATCCCTTGACTTAACTGTTAGCTGTTCCACGGAACCCGGGCCTATGCCGATAATGTAAAGTTTTCCTTTACTCTGCGATTGCGATTGTGATCCTTCCATATACTTTCTTCCTTAGTATCAATTCCTTTTTTTCCGACAACGCCAGCGCAGCAGGTTCTGCCACACCTGTAAGCCCGAAGCGTTTTGCCTGCGAAGCCGACGGCGTATCATAGTTATTCAATTCTTCGTGATCTATGAATGTGATTGTGAGCCCGAGTGACTTTGCTGCTTCATGCAGACCTGTTTCGTTCTCTTTTAATTTTGCAGATGCCAGCCCTTCCACTTCATCAATACTTCTGCTTGCCTCCGCAAGTGCATTGTTTATGGCATCGATGGCTTCCTGACTGTCGATACCCCGGCGGGCTCCGATACCTATGATCATGATTTTTTGGCCTTTTCCTTATCTCTTTTCAGGACCGATACATCATCCCCGACAATGACTATTTTAGGACCTTTTATTTCAAGAACCTCAACGTCCTCATCGAGCAGAGCACAGTTCACCTGCACGGTAGATGGCTTGTTGACAATGTCACATCCGAGTGCCTTGGCTATACCTTCCACGGAATTCCTGTTATGGACTTCGGTGGCAGTCGTGACAACGGGAATCGGACCTATCTCCGCGATCTTCCTGACGACCTCATTGCCTCCGTGGTGTCCTCCCAGCAGTGGAATTGCGAAGTTCATATTCGAATCCACCACTATGACAGCAGGGTCCTCCCACTTGTCCTCTATGAGCGGTGCTATCTCACGCACTACAATGCCTGTAGCAAATACAGCTACAATGGCATCATAATCATCAAAGGCCTTTTTGAAGGCACTTTTGTCATACATCAGGACATCGGCATTGAGATGTCCTGCCAGGCGCTCAGCAACCCCAAGATTTCTTTCAAAGGTTATGACAGCGGTTCTTGTGCTACTCCGTATAGGTAAGACCTCCCGAAATTGCCGTATTCCACAGGCTCGACGACTCCGCCTATCAGGATCATTGCAGAGCGCTTGATTCCTGCTTCCTTGACCTTGCCGGCAATATCGGAAACCGTTCCCTTTATGATCTTCTGGTCAGGCCATGATGCATGGAAGACCACCGCAACAGGGGTGTCAGGTGCGTATTCCACCTTCTCCATTATCTGTTCTATCTTCTGGGTTCCCAGGAAGACTGCCATTGTTGCGTTGTGTCTTGAAAGTTCCTTTATCTGGTCCTTCTCTAGTGTCTTGCCTGCAGGGCGTGTGATGATGAGTGTTTCTGAAACATCATTTAAGGTAAGCTGTGTCTGAAGTGCTGCTGCGGTTGCGAAAACTGATGATACTCCAGGTACGATCTCAACCACCACGTCGAACTTCTTGAGCTCCTCGATCTGCTCAACAATCGAACCATAGAGTGAAGGGTCACCGCTATGCAGTCTGACGACCTTTTTGCCTTCTTCGAGATTGTCAACTATGAGCTTGTTGGTCTCGTCAAGGGTAAGCCCGTAACTGTCGATCTTTTCACCCTTGCAGTAATCGAGTACTTCGGGATTCACAAGGGAACCTGCATATATCACGAGGTCAGCTCCTTCGAGAAGCTCTTTGCCCATTACTGTTATGAATTTAGCATTTCCGGGGCCAGCCCCCACAAAGTAGACTTTTCTTTCTGTCATTGGATTCACCTTGGATTATTCCTTTTCCGCAAACACTATACTGAAATAGTTCCCTTTCTCAGGGATCTTCTCTCTTTCTGTGATTATAACTTCCTTGTCGCTGAAAAGACGTTCACAGAAAGTAAACTTGTTAAAACCTTCCTTCTCAAAGGAATCTATGATCTCCACAGGCCTGCTTGCCTTAAGCCTGATCTTATACTTGCTGTCGGAACCATCACTGACCTCAAAAGAAGAATCAACTTCCGATCCGGTCTGTGCTGCAAAAGATGTTATGGAACTGATTCCCGGGATCGTTGTTGTCTCTACATCCGGGTAGAATTTTTTCATAACACGCTTTAAGTGAGTGAATGTTGAGAAAAAGTTGGGATCGCCGATCAGGCCGAAAGCAATAAGCTCTTTCCTTGATTCGTCCGCAAGCATGTCAGCGTTCTTCTTCCAGACCTCATTGAGCACCTCATAATCTGTCAGCATGGGAAACTCGAGGATCTCCGCATCTGCATAGGGTTTTACAAGATCGGCCGCAAGTCTGCCGGGTACGTATACCTTGTCTGCTTTTTTCAGGGTCTCAACGGCCTTAAGTGTCAAAAGTTCCGGGTCTCCGGGTCCAAGTCCTACTCCAACAAGCATTTTCAATCACCATTATTTTTTTTAGCACCTGATCTGCCGACAACCATGTATACCGGATTCTCAGGCTTGAACATGGTCTCACCTGTAAGTGGTGCACCACGTGAAACAATTAAATGCAGTACCTCATCGAATAAGCCAAGTTCTTTCATCTTGTTTATTACATTTACGACTGTCTCGATCCTGACCGCGTTGACCACCACGCTGCCTGCCTTTTTCTCAGCAAGGACCTCAAGTACCCGGGAAATGTTCTTGGTACCGCCGATAAAGGCACAGTCAATACTGCCCACCGGCTGCTTCTCAAGTATCTCAGAGGATTCTCCCGAATAGATGCTTACGTTTTCAACATTGAAAGATTCGAAGTTCTTCCTTGCAACCTCTATGGCCTCTTCCCTGGCATCAATGGCATGTATCTTCAGGTCACGCACCATTTTGTTGGCTTCGATCGACACCGCTCCTGTGCCACAACCTATGTCAAAGAAATTGCTGCCATCCTTCAAATCAAGTTTAGATAGGGAAACTGCAATTATCTCTGGTTTTGTAGGTCCGCCACTTACTCGCAAAAGTTCTGTCATGTTCCACCTTAACTAAGATAAATTTGATTTACTGGAGTTAAGTAGATATAACTTGTCCCTCATAAAACTGTTGCATTATTGTATGATTTATACAGTTCAGACTTAAGGGTTGTTTCAAAATGGCAGATAATAAAAAAGCAAAGAAATTATTGGTCCTTGGTACCGCCTCGGACGTCGGGAAAAGTATAATGGTTACCGGACTTTGCAGGATTCTCTCCAGGAAGTACAAGGTTGCACCATTTAAAGCCCAGAACATGAGCCTGAACTCATGGATCACAAAGGATGGCAAGGAGATCGGAATAGCCCAGGCCATACAGGCAAAGGCGGCTGGTGTGGAGCCGACAGCCGAGATGAATCCCGTCCTGCTTAAACCCAAGGGTGACAGGACCTCCCAGGTGATCGTTATGGGGGAGCCGTATGCCGATAAGTCTGCAGGCAATTACTATGATTCTATCGAGGAAATGCATGAGGTACTCCGTGGAGCCCTGGAAAGGCTGGAATCCGAGTATGATCTTATAGTCATGGAAGGTGCAGGTGGCGCTGCGGAGATCAATCTCTATGATCGTGACATTGTGAATGTGGGAACCGCGCGTATCACGGAAGCGCCCATAATCCTTGTAGGCGATATTGAGTCCGGTGGTGTCTTTGCAAGCCTATATGGTACAAAGGCCCTGTTGCCCGAGGATATCAGCAGGAACCTGAAGGGATTTGTGATAAATAAATTCAGGGGTGATCCCGCAATACTCGAGCCGGGACTCAAACAACTGGAAGATCTGACAGGTGTGCCTGTACTTGGAGTGCTGCCCTATTATAATCTTAAGATCCCTTCCGAGGACTCCATGGCAATCAGGAAAAAGAAGAAGATCGGTGCCGGGGACGAGCAGCTCAATGACGTTGATATTGCAGTCATCAGGCTGCCAAGGATTTCCAATTTCACAGATTTCGAGCCACTTGAGAGGATAGCACATGTCAGGTATGTGGACCTTGATGATCATCTCGGAAATCCCGACTGTGTAATAATACCGGGTACCAAGAACACTGTAAGTGACCTGCTTGACCTGAAAGAGAGTGGCATGGATGCTCAGATCCGGAAGCTTAAAGGCAGGGCAGCAATTTTCGGAATCTGTGGAGGCTACCAGATGCTTGGTAAGGTTATCCATGACTCCGGAATCGAGAACGGGGAAGAGGCTGATTATGAAGGTCTCGGATTGCTGGATATTGAAACAACCTTCGGTGAATATAAGAAAAGGACTATCCAGGTCCAGAAGGAGATCATCGCCGACGGCCCTATATTCAAGAATATCAAAGGTGATGAGATCTGGGGTTACGAGATCCATATGGGAGATACAAAAACCCCGAGGACTGTTTTCGGAGATGACGGCAGCATCGATGAGAGTGGTACCGTGGTAGGTACGTACCTGCACGGCCTCTTCGAGAACGAGAATATAAGGCATGCACTCATGATCTACCTGGCCGAGAAAAAGGGTGTGGAGTATCATCCAGAAGCGGTTACAACCGAGGAAGAAGCCTATGATGAGCTTGCAGAGGTTGTTGAAAGCTGCCTTGATATGAATAAGATATACGAAATAATAGAAGCGCAGTAATCATCTTTTTTGGTCTGCAATAAAATTGCAGATTATGTTTTTCTTTCATTTTTTGGTTTTGATTCTGGTCTTTTAGTGGATCCTTTTCACTAAAAAGCCAATAAACAGCATTTTCTGCACGCTTACTCTTTGTAAACTATACTATCATAGTGTGTAAATCAAAAATAATATATACTTAATTACACATTTTAGGAGTACCTACAAACATTAAACAAACAAAGGTTTTGAAATGAACGAAAAAACACTGGATTTTATTGAACCTGATACGTCAGTAAAGGTTCTGAAAGTAGCAGGCCAGAAATCCTCAAGGAAGCGGATTCTGGATATGGGCTTAACTCCCGGAACAAGAGTGGATGTGGTCCGCAGGGCACCACTTGGTGATCCTGTGGAATTCAAATTGAAAGGGTATAACCTTTCTTTGAGAAAAAGGGAGGCTGAAACGGTCCTTGTTGAGATTGTAGAGTGATTGCAAAAAGGAGTATTATAGGAATGGTGACGCAATGACTGAAAAAATTACTGTGGCACTGGCAGGCAACCCCAATGTCGGAAAGACCTCGATATTCAATGCAATAACAGGTTCCAAGCAGCATGTGGGTAACTGGCCGGGTGTCACAGTGGAGAGAAAGATGGGTAAGAGGGTTCACAATGACCTGGAGATGGAAATTGTGGATCTGCCCGGTACCTATAGTCTGACGGCCTATTCTCTTGACGAGATAATTGCACGTGACTTCATAATAGAGGAAAAGCCGGACATTGTGGTTCAGGTGGTGGATGCAACAAACCTTGAAAGGAACCTCTATCTGACAACCCAGTTGATGGAACTTGGTGTAAACCTTATAATCGCACTCAATATGACTGATCTCTCACTTGCAAAGGGTGACAGGATTGACGCAGATAAAATGCAGGAATTCCTTGAAGTTCCGGTTGTATCGACTATCGGAAGTAAGGGTAATGGTATCGAAGGGCTTCTTGACGAGATCACGAAAGAGTTTCACAGGCCTCAAGAAACCGATAATGTATTTACCTATGATGATGCCATCGAGAAAATATCGCAAGATCTTGAATCCGTTCTCGAATCCGATCCGTTTTTCATTCACTATCCTTCACGCTGGTTCAGTTTGAAATTACTTGAGGGTGACGAGAATATAATCAGAAAAGCAAAGGAGAGTGACAGCTATCATGGCATTGAAAAGATATTGAACAAAGTTGATGCTGAGTTGCTGGAAGCGAAGATCGCTGATCAGCGCTATAAAACAATACAGACCATGCTGCGTCAGGTTTGTAATATCAACACCTGTAGTCTTAGTGGTTCGGACATGGTTGACCGTGTGGTTACCAACAAATATCTCGGAATACCCGTATTCCTGTCTCTGATGTGGGCAGCGTTTGAGGTCACGTTCACCTTTGCCACACCTTTCATGAATATGATCGACATATTCTTTGGGCGGCTTGCAGAAGCTGTTACAAACGTCATATCCGTACCCTGGCTTGCTTCTCTTGTAGGAGAAGGAATGATAGCAGGTGTAGGATCTGTGCTTATATTCCTTCCCAATATACTGCTGCTTTTCTTCATGATATCCCTCATGGAAGACAGCGGATACATGGCAAGAGCAGCTTTCATCATGGATAAACTGATGAGCAGGATAGGGCTTCACGGCAAATCATTCATCCCTCTGGTTATGGGTTTTGGATGCAATGTGCCGGCGATCATGGCAACCCGTACAATTGAAGATACACGTGACAGGCTCATCACCATACTGATCACACCGTTCATGTCTTGCGGAGCCAGGCTTCCGGTTTATGTCCTTCTGGCAGGGGCGTTTTTCGGAAGGGATGCAGGAGTGGTGATTTTCAGTCTGTATGCTCTTGGTATCCTGATCGCGGTCGTAAGTGCAAAGCTCATGCGGGGCACAGTCCTCAGAGGTGAGGATACACCTTTTATCATGGAACTTCCTTCCTACAGGGTTCCCACACTCAAAGGCAGTGCTATACACATGTGGGAGAGGGGTAGGATATATCTCAAAAAAGCAGGGACGATCATCCTCATAGGTGTCGTAGGTGTATGGCTGCTTGCATCAATGCCGGCCCCCGGAAGTAATGCGGTGTTTGCTTCGGATGCGGTATATGGTACCACGCAGTCTGTTATCGGTGTTATCGGACAGTTCATGGAACCTCTGGTCGCCCCACTTGGTTTTGACTGGAAGATAGCGGTGGCACTGCTATTTGGTGTGGTTGCAAAAGAAATAGTAGTTGGCTCCATGGGTGTACTCTATGGGGCAGGTGAGAACGAGGACAATCTATCACAGATTCTTGCAGCCGGAGCAATGACTCCCCTTGCAGGTCTGGGTTTAATGGTGTTCACTCTTCTGTATGCTCCCTGCTTTGCATGTATCGGAGTTATCAAAAGAGAGACAGGGTCCTGGAAATGGACAATGTTCCAGTTATTGTACGGAACATCGCTGGCATGGATATTTGCATTCATTGTATACCAGGCTGGCAGCCGTATGGGATTGCTTGTATGATCAAAGAATTGGAGTGTGATAAAGATGGAATGCAACTATAGTAATAAAGAGGTATTATTTGCAGCACTTGCGGGAGTGCTGTATTCTCTGTTCGGAATATTCAACATTGCAGAAGGTATCGGAGTAAATACGGGATTGGCAGGAATATTATTTGTTCCGGGAGATATCCTTGGAGGAATTTGCCTTGTGGTAATAGGTACTGTATTCCTTTATGGATTAAAGGAGATGCGTCAGGGTATAAATGCCGGTGTATCTTTTGTCTATGTGGGTATACTGTTGTCTCTTGTGTTTATGGCAGTATACCTTCTGATAATGGCCGGAAGCCTGCTGGATTCCTTTATAGTTCCCGATGACTATGAAGGATGGAGCATTATGGAAACATTCAGGCCGGGAATTTACCTGGGACTGCTTTCAATTGCAGGAATGCTCTACTGGAAGGATAGT
This sequence comes from Methanolobus zinderi, assembly GCF_013388255.1. NCBI lineage: Archaea > Methanobacteriati > Methanobacteriota > Methanomicrobia > Methanosarcinales > Methanosarcinaceae > Methanolobus > Methanolobus zinderi. The sequence goes on along the minus strand of NZ_CP058215.1, from coordinate 2,446,973 downwards.
TTCTCACTACATGAGGTACTTGTTTTCAGGGAGGGGTACTGATGGTGGTAGGTTACAGGTTCTTTCTGAAAAGACTGGCAACGATGATGGATTCAAAGGAGACTCTGTCTGTCACGACGATTGCAGACAGGCTAAATCTGAGGCAGGATGAGTTCAGGGATCTCCTGAACATCATGGAAAGAAAAGGAGATATCGAATGTACTGTTGAGGATGCGAACGGATGCGGAGGGGGGTGTAAAAGCTGCCCGAAGGCCTGCAGGACTCCAGCTCAGTTTACCCGTGGCAGAAACATGAAATCCTACAGGCTGACTGAGAAAGGGAGGTCGTTATGTAAATAGTCTGATTTTTCCTGTAAACACTGCTTTTCTCCGTTAAGTTCTCTGTTTGTTATTTTTCACTTTTTGTTTTTTGCCATTTTGATGGATCGTTTGAAATCCATAAAGCATATATAAAATAAGCACAATTTGAATCAATATTGTACATAATTATACATTGATGCAGTCAAAGGTGCTAAAATGAAAGATTATATTAAAAAAGTAAGTGAAGGGCAGAACCTCAGCCTGGAAGAATCTGAGGATGCCATCACAAAGATATTCACAGAGGCCACCGATGCGCAGATCGCAGGCCTTCTTATTGCCTTGAAAATGAAGGGAGAGACTCCCGAGGAGATAGCGGGTTTTGCAATAGGGATGAAAAAGGCTGCCAATACCATATCGCCTGTTGTGGATGGTGCACTTGTTGATGTGGTCGGCACAGGCGGAGACCTGCATAACACAATTAACGTCTCAACGGCATCTGCCATTGTAACCGCAGCAGCCGGTGTGGCCGTTGCAAAACATGGCAACCGCTCAATTACCTCTCTTTCGGGAAGTGCGGACGTACTGAAAGAGCTGGGCATAAAAGTGGACAAGCAGCCTGATCAAGTAAAGGAATCCATTGAAAAGGCAGGAATTGGCTTCATGTTCGCTCCGATCTTCCACCCGGCCATGAAAAGGGTGGGACCCATAAGACAGGAAATGGGGATAAGAACTATTTTCAATATACTCGGGCCATTGACAAATCCTGCAAACTCAAAGATACAGCTTGTTGGTGTCTTTGACAGAAAACTCTGCGAACCTTTTGCCCGTGTAATGCAGAAGCTCGGAGTTGAAAGGGCAATGGCCGTACATGGTGATGGCATGGATGAGATATCAAACGTCTCTGAAACATACGTATCTGAACTCAAGGACGGTAAGGTTTCCTCCTACACGATCACTCCTGAAGAGCTTGGAATTGAAAGGGCAACAGTAGCTGATATCACAGGCGGCACGCCTCTGGAGAATGCCCGGGACATCGTATCCATATTAAAAGGCGTGAAAGGCCCAAAGAGGGATCTGATCGTAATAAATTCTGCCGCAGCCCTCTATGTTGCAGGCAAGGCGGGGTCCATAAAAGAAGCCATCCCGCTGGTTGAGGAAATAATAGACAGTGGCAAGGCAATGGAAAAGCTGCTTGAGTTCAGTGATGACCCGAAAGTCTGCGAGGCCTTGAATGAGTAAAATTCCCCGGGTGAAGATCTGCGGTATGCGAACTGCCAGTGACGTCGAGATCGCTGTTAACTGTGGTGCCGATGCAGTTGGCTTTATAACAGACGTGCCGGTGAACACTCCGAGGAAGATAGATGCGCAGACAGCATCCGAACTTGTGAAGAAGGTACCTGCCTTTGTAAGCTCGGTACTTGTAATAATGCCGAAAGACGGAGATGAAGCCCTCGGACTGATAGATGCTGTAGGGCCGGATATTGTGCAGCTTCACAATGACATAGGAACGGATGATATCGAGCTTATCAGGAACGAGACCAACCGAAAGCTCGTAAAGGTAATGACAATACCTGTGGGGGAAGAATTTGTTGTTGATAATCTTCTCTCTAAGATTGATTCACTGGCAGGAAATGATCTGGTGGATGCAATACTGCTTGATTCAGGTAAAGCCGGCAGGGCTGGCGGAACAGGAACAGTACACGACTGGTCCGTAAGCAAAGAGATCGTTGATGCGGTGGATGTGCCTGTGATACTTGCCGGTGGACTGAAGCCGGAGAATGTCCGTGATGCGGTGGAACAGGTAAGGCCGTTTGCAGTCGATACGGCATCAGGTGTGGAAACAGAAGGAAAGAAAGATCCTGCTAAAGTGTGCAGGTTTGTAAGAGAGGCGAGGTGTATTAATGGTTGATTTTGATCTTAGTAAAGAAGAATTCATAAAACTGGTCGAGGGCTCGCAGAAACCTGCCATCGTGCAGCTCATGGCAAAGGTTGATAGCATATGCAGTCCCCTCCAGTTATACGCGACCCTGCAGAATGCGGGTCATTCGTACCTGCTTGAATCAGTGGAGAAGGAAAAGAAGCATGCAAGGTATTCTTTTGTGGGCTCCGATCCGGAAATTGTGGTGTCCATCAAGGACAGGTTCCTGACAATAGAGTGCCAGCAGAACTCAGAGCTCACGAAATATATCTATGGCAAGGTCAAAGCTATGGGTGAGACCGAATCACTGATCGGCGGAAAGATCAGGGTGAAAGTTGAAGAGGGAAAAGATGCCCTTGATGCTTTCCGTGATATTTTTCCCACAAGCAACGAAACCGTCCTGCTGAACCAGAAACGTTTTGACAGGCAGACTTTCCTTGGAGGGGCTATTGGATACAACAGCTATGACTTCGTATATGATTCCTGGTTAGGTATAGAGAAAAAGGAAGATGCAGACACCCCTGACATGCATTTTGCAATCATGACAAGGACTTTTGTCTTCGATCATATCACCAATGAGACATATATGGTCGTCACACCATTCATAAGTGATGAGAGTGACCTTGAAGCCGTTTATGAACATGCTCATGCCGATGCCCAGTTGATGGAGCGCTCACTGCACATGTCATCTGTTATCGGGATCAGTGAGGACATACTTGGGAACGTCAAATCTGAGGAGCCTGTTCCAAACACTGATCAGGAGACCTATGAAAAGGCTGTCCTGGCTGCAAAGCAGCATATCATTGACGGGGACATCTTCCAGGTCGTCATATCCAGGAGATATACTGTGAATATGAGCCAGACTCCCCTGCAGCTCTATATCAGGCTCAGGAATATCAATCCGAGTCCTTATATGTATATTTTCAATTTCAAGGATGTGGGTATCGTCGGAGCAAGTCCTGAAACACTGATGACCATGTACAACGACAGGGTCATAACAAACCCCATTGCTGGCACCTGTCCCCGTGGAAAGGATGATGAAGAGGACAAAGAACTTGCGGCAAAGATGCTCAGCGATGAGAAAGAGCGAGCTGAGCATGTGATGCTTGTGGATCTCGGGCGCAATGACGTGAGGATGGTTGCAGAAGGAGGAACTGTCAAGGTCGATGACCTGATGAGCGTGATCAAATATTCCCACGTCCAGCATATCGAAAGTACAGTAAGCGGGGACATGCGGGAGGAGTGCGACCAGTTCGATGCCACAAGGGCGATCTTCCCTGCAGGTACGCTTTCAGGTGCTCCCAAGATACGCGCAATGGAGATCATAGATGACCTTGAAACGGAGTCCAGGGGAATATATGGTGGAGGTGTAGGCTACTATTCCTGGAACGGAGATGCCGACTTTGCCATAGTTATCAGGACCGTGCTGATCAAACAGAACACTGCATACGTGCAGGCAGGTGCCGGGATCGTTGCTGATTCCGACCCCACATATGAATTCGAGGAGACCGAGAGGAAAATGGCTGCAATGATCAAGGCTATAGGAGGGGGCAAATAATGAAAGTATTGTTCATCAATAATAAGGACTCCTTCGTATGGAATCTTGTGGACTATGTCTCCATATTCGAACCTGACACAGTGGTGGTTCCGAATACTATCTCCCTTGAAGAGGTAAGAGAACTCGATCCTGATGCGATAATAGTATCTCCGGGACCCGGTACCCCTCACAAGACCGAGGATATCGGTACATGTCTTGACATTATCAGGGAATTCGGACCGAAAGTGCCGGTGCTTGGTGTATGCCTCGGGCATCAGGCAATAAACACGGCTTTTGGCGGCAGTATAGGACATGCAAAGGGCGGACCTGTTCACGGGAAGACATCTGACATAAGTCATGAGAAGTCGCCTATTTTCCTGGAGGTGCCGGATAATTTCAAGGGAGGACGGTATCATTCTCTTGCCATAGAAGATCTCGCAGACTGTCTCAGGGTAACCGCGAAAACAGAAGATGATATTATCATGGCGATTGAACACAGTGAATACCCTGTATACGGGGTCCAGTTCCATCCCGAATCAATACTTACCAAAGAGGGCATGTATATCATAGAGAACTTCCTGAAGATCGCAATGATGCACAAGGATTAAGTCTTTTCACACATTCTAAAACCCATGCTTGTGGGAATCACTGGAACGCCTGGAACAGGAAAGACTGCTGTAACAGAGTTACTTGAAAAGAAGCGAAAGTATCAGGTTATTCATCTAAATGAGCTGATCCGTAAAGAGAGACTTTACTCCGAAATGGACCGTGAGAGGGACTGCGTGGTTGCTGACATGGACCTTGTGGAAAAAAGGGTAAAGGAACTGGTGAACAGAATATATCCCTTAACCCTGATCGACAGCCACCTTTCTCATTACATAGCCGATACTGTCATTGTTCTGAGGACAAGGCCCGACATACTGCAGGAAAGACTTTCAAAACGTGGCTATTCTGTGGAAAAAGTGGAAGAGAATCTGGATGCTGAAGCACTGGATGTCATACTTGTCGAATCGGTGGAATGGTGCGGGGAAGTCTTTGAGATTGATACCACCAAAGGATCAGTAGAAGATACCCTTGCAAGTGTGGAGGAAATACTGGAAAGTATCCTCCGGGAAAGGGATCAGGAGATTCAACAGCGATACAGTCCCGGCTCTGTTGACTGGAGTGACAGGTTTCTAGATTGATTAGTTGACTTCCTCAGGCATCCTGACTGTTTCTGAATCATATTCGATATTGGGTGCTATCGGAATTGTAAAAGTGAATGTACTGCCCCTGCCATATTCGCTTTTCACACTTACTTCACCGTTATGCATTGAAACGTATTCTTTTACAAGCATGAGTCCGAGTCCCGTGCCTCCCTGCTTGCGGGTAGATGAACCGTCAACCTGTACGAAGGGATCGAATATCCGGTCTATATCCTTGTCCTGTATGCCTATACCATTATCTGTAATCGATACCTGCAAAAATTCTCCTTTCTCCCTGATTTTTAATGTTACCTCCCCTTTTGAGGGAGTGAATTTCAGGGAGTTTTCCAGCAGGTTGTAGAGGATTGCCTGAACCTTACCCTTGTCTGCTGTCATTTCCTGGATATCCGTATCCATATCGACATTCAGGGTGATGTTCTTGATAGAGGCCATTGATTCTATTCCCCGTATCACTTCCTCGACCATCGGCCCGGGCTTGAACTTTTCAAAATGAAGGTCCATGCCGCCTGATTCTATTCTGGAGATGTCAAGCATTTTGCTTATTAGCTTGAGGAGTAACTTCCCGCTCTGGTTAACATGAGACAGATATTTTTTCTGGCTCTGGTTCAGGTTGTCTGACATATCCGAGAGGATGATGTCCGAAAAGCCTATTATGGAGCTAAGTGGTGTTCTCAGTTCATGGTTTGCATTTGCCAGTAATTCATTCTTATACCGGTTCGCCTCTTCAGCAGCCAGCCTGGCGCGCAGCATCTGCTCTTCGGCTTCTTTGCGTTCAGCGATATCCTCGGCAACCGCGAGGAAATAAAGAGGCCTGCCTTCTGAAGAACTGACTATTGATACATTGACGCTTACCCATACAGAACTACCGCTTTTGTGGAGGTATCTCTTTTCAATGGAGTAGTTCTTGCGTTTACCAGCAACGACTTCTTCTACCAGCTCAAGCTCTTTGGGAAGGTCGTCCGGGTGTGTGATATCCCGGAAATTGACGTTCATAAGCTCTTCAGCGGGATAACCGGTTATTTTACAGAAGCGGTCGTTAAACTGGATTATTTTTCCATCAAGATCTGCCTGACAGATGCCTGTGGCAGCCTGTTCAAAGATGGCACGGAACTTTTCCTCGCTTTCACGTATCCTGAAATCTGCCATCTTACGCTCAGTGATATCCATTGTAAATCCATCGATCACAAAACCATTTTCAGCCTCTGCGCTGATTTTTGCATTCATGAGGAGCCACAGGCGCTTGCCATCCTTTCGTTGCGCCTCATATTCGAAATTCTGTACGGAACCTTCCTTTTTTAACATCTTAACGAATTCTTCTCTCTTCTCGGAGTTAACGTAGAGTTGTTTACCCAGATCCGTGTAATGTTCTATTGCTTCTTCAGGAGAATCACAACCTACGATGTGCGCCATCTCGGGATTTATGCTGAGAACTTTACCAGACGAATCTGTACGGAAGATTCCAACCGGGACATTGTTGTAGATATGCTTGATTCTGGCCTCGCTCTCTTTGAGTGCCTGCTGTGCTTTGTTGCGGGCCGTCCGCTGGTTCAGAAGTGTTCCCAGCAGGACAGTTCCTATAGGGTACACCAGTATCACCGGTATTGTGATGACCTTTAGAACTTCGATAGCTGTCTCAAAAGGGAGCGTGAACATCAACAGAAGCATGGAAACATGTACTGCGATACCGAAAACGTAGAGTTCGAAATTTCCAAGTGTCTTTCTTAGATTCTGGCGATGCATTCTCCACAGTAAACCGATGATAGTGGAAGATGCAATCACCGATATTCCGGTAAGAACTCCCGAACCTCCCATGGACAACCGGTATATGGCACTGATCAATGCCGCAATCAGTACCGGGATAAAACCAAAGAAAAGGCCTGTTATACTCAGAAGGATAGACCTGGTATCAAAAACAATGCCAGGAGCAAGTTCCCATGAATTAAATATAAGCGCAACACCGATAATACCTATAATCGATCCTGTAATGACCTTGTCAAAAATAGTTTTATTGCTGACTTTATAGGAAAAAGAATCGTATAGCAGTCCCAGGGCAAGCAAGAGTGCTGCATTGTTGACTATGCCTATCAGTGCTTCGCTGTTCATTCAGCCCTCTTTTGTGCAGGAATATCTTCTGTGTTGATTTCGATGACAGCTTCTTTCATTTTTGACAGGCCTCGGCAGGATTGGATTTTTGGAGTTCCTCATATTTTTTAATACGAATGTATATTATTTCATACTGTATTGAATAACTTTCGCATTATTTATTTTATGATTGCAGGTAGATGTGTAATATTTTTTAAAATTACATAAGTCTTGCGTAATTTATTCTTTAATGTCTCATTTTTTTACTAGAGTATCGCGTTTGCATATAAGGTATAGTATGGGCAAAATATGAACAGCTTGTTATAGTTCTTCAATCAATGCTTTGTTATAAGCCATTGCGAGCATACTGTTTATGAACTTCTGTCCCTCTTCCGGGCTGTCCACCATCCGAACCGTGACTTTGCCATTACTGTAAAAAGTGATCTCTCGATATCCGCTTTTTGCGATAACGATACCAAGATTTTCAGAATAGCGGCCCGGAAGATGCTTTGCAAGTAAGTGCAGGTCGGGCCTTTCATCCAGTTGTGCAATCAACCTGAGTTTCCATGGGTCTGCTATGCAGGGAAGCACCTGTTCAATTGATGTGACTCTCATATGAATACTTCATTATTAATAATGAAGTTATTTCGATAAATCCTTTTTTATATCTGTCTGTATCCTGAAAATTGAAGAGCTGGAAAAGGTCAGGTAATGATTAAAAATGCAGGAAAAAAGGATCGATATGTTCTAAAATAAAAATGTGAGGTTGCATCATTCAGTGCTGACACTGTCTTTGCGGTACTCTGCTGCGGATGTCAGGAACATCACAAAACCCAGGGCTGCGCTGTACTGGCTTTCAATAATATATGCCTGTGAGAATAGTGCAATTGTCAGGGAAACACCTGCAAGTAATTTCAGTAACGCCAGATTATACCTTGACAGGAGCCTCACGGATGCCATGAGTGGTACCAGCGAGACAAATACTATCAAAAGCAGATGATCGCCTCTGCTCAAAAAGAATCCTGCCAAGGCGATTGTTGCTCCAAGAATGAACAACATGATTCCAGCTATGCTCCACCTGTTATCATCTATAATTGACATTCCGTAAACCAACCTGATTCATTATTAAAATATTGAATGTGAATTTATTAAGAATTATACAAATAAAATATTTTCGCTTTTGCTGTTTTATTTTTAGTATTGTAGTGTGCAGTTCGTAATTTGGTGATTGTAGTCATATTTATAAAAACTGTGACAGATTAAAGAAAGAATTTATTAACTGCATGATTTCAATTTGCCGCAATCAAAAACTAGATAAGGCTACCGGTAAGAATTGGAGTAGAACAGGATTTCCTGCAGTCTGCCGAGGTGACAGAGTGGCTAATGTGACCGCCTGCAGAGCGGTTTTTCGGGAGTTCGAATCTTCCCCTCGGCATTGTTTCTATAGTTCTTACTGTTAGTAATGGAGATATTATTTTCATGGTGCTCAGAGTTTATAACACTTTAACAAGGCAGATGGAGGATTTTATTCCTCTGCACGAAAACAAGGTCAATATGTACGTTTGTGGTCCTACTGTGTATGATCATTGCCATCTGGGGCATGCTCGCAGTTATATCTCCTTTGATGTGATCAGGCGCTATCTTGCTTACAGGGGGTATGATGTCAACTACATTTCGAATATAACCGATGTGGATGATAAGATCATAGAACGCGCAGGGGAAAGCGGTGAAGATCCTTTTGAACTTTCATCAAGGTTCACGCAATCTTTTGTTGAGGACATGGACAGGCTCAACGTAAAACAGCCCAACGTGCAACCAAAAGTGACCGAGCATATCCCTGATATCATCGAAACGATAAAAGTGCTCATTGACCGTGGCTTTGCCTATCCTACCCGGGAAGGTAATGTCTACTATGACCTGACAAAATCCCTGGACCGTGTTGGTGTACTGAGCCACCAGACCGTTGAGGGTCTCATGGAAGGTTCGGGAAGCCGTGTGGAAGTGGAAGAGGATAAGAACTACAGACTGGACTTTGTGCTCTGGAAGTCCTCTCCGGAAAATGAGCCCGGCTGGGACAGTCCCTGGAGCAGAGGTCGTCCGGGCTGGCATATCGAATGTTCGGTCATGTCTATGAAATATGGTTCAGATCAACTGGATATTCATGGCGGAGGTGCCGATCTGATCTTCCCTCACCATGAAGCGGAGATTTTGCAGTCCGAAGGCTATACGGGTTTGCATCCCTTCAGTAAATACTGGATGCATAATGGTTTCCTTACCATTGACCGCGAAAAGATGTCAAAGTCCCTGGGCAACTTCTTCACCATCAAACAGGTGCTGGAGGAGTTCCCTCCGGAGGTTGTCAGGTTCTTTATACTACACACTCACTATCGCAATACTATCGATTTCAGTGAGAAACACCTTGAAGAAGCAGGCAGGGCACATGAGAGGATAAAAAATGCCATCATCAATGTGAAGTATGCACTGGAAGATGCATCTGATGAAGATGATGATTTCGGTCTTCCGGAAGAAGTGAACAGGGCCAGAGATTCATTTATCAGATCGATGGATGAGGACTTCAATACAAGGGAAGCCCTTGCGGATCTTTTTGTATTCTCACGTAAGGTCAATGCCATAATATCCGAAAACAATCCCGGTCGGGAATCTCTCAATGAAGTATTTGCTTTTTTCAAAGATGTGGATGAAGTACTGGGAGTGTTCTGCAAGGAGCTTGAAGGACCTGATGAAACAGCCGGCGGACTTTCTGATGAGGATATCGAGTACATGATAAAACAGCGTGAGGAAGCACGGCAGGAAAAGGATTGGGCAAGGGCCGATTCCATCCGCGATGAACTTAAGGAAAAAAGCATTGTAATTGAAGACGGAAAGGATGGTGTCAGATGGAGGCGGGCATAACTCTGCCTGTTTTTCTTGATAAAAAACAGTAAATCTTATCGGCTTTTGGATTTGGTGATAATATGGCCCGGATATATCAGGTTGATTCTTTTACGGACAGAGCTTTTTCAGGAAATCCCGCAGGGGTATGCATCCTTGAATCTGCCGCAGATGAAAAATGGATGCAGAATGTAGCCCGGGAGATGGCTGTCTCAGAGACTTCCTTCCTGTATCCTGAAAACGGAGGGTATCATTTACGCTGGTTCGCACCTGATGCGGAAGTCGATCTCTGCGGACACGGCACACTGGCAAGTGCTCACATATTATGGGAAAAGGGCTATCTCGAAAAGGATGAGACTGCCAGGTTCTTTACAAAAAGCGGTCTGCTCACAGCACGACTCAAGGGTGAATGGGTCGAGCTTGATTTTCCGGTACTTCCGGAAGATAGCCTGGATGCACCTGAAGGACTTATAGAATCGCTGGGTGTTGACGTAAAATATCTTGGTTTGAATGACTTCGATTACATAGTCGAAGTTGAATCCGAAGAAGAACTAAGATCAATGGAACCGGATCTACCCATGCTTGCAAAGGTCACAACCAGAGGTGTGATAGTTACTTCACTTTGCGAATCGGAAGAATATGATTTCGTATCCCGGCTCTTTGCTCCGGCAATAGGTATACCGGAGGACCCGGTCACAGGTTCAGCTCACTGCTGCCTTGGACCTTACTGGATGGAAAAGCTCGGGAAGGACAGTTTTTATGCATACCAGGCATCTGCCAGAGGAGGGTCCCTGAAAGTGAAGGTTGAAGGGGACCGTGTCATTCTTTCGGGACAGGCAGTGACCGTACTTGAAGGAAATATATTCGGTTGAGTATAGTGACAAAACCTGAATATTTGGATATGTAGAATCCTGTTATTGCAATTTTAAAGTCGGCATTTTGGATTACTGAAATTGTCCCGGAGGGTTCCGGCGAAGCCGGCGTTTTCCCACAAGATCAAAGAACAAAATCCGCAAACTGCCTTCTTGATTTCTTTTTCCACAGGATTTCTGTATATTCCGCATAGACTGCCAAAATTAATTCAATGATCTTTAGTACTGCAGCGAAGGAATACGCCGCCTCCGGCGGATGGTCGCGCTGTTCTTTCCTTGTAACGTTTTTACGAAGCCGATTTTTCATATCCTGTTCTCATCTATGATTAATAACGTAGCAATAATTATATGTACATATGTACAAATATACATTTATTATGGGTGAAGATAAAGCCCGATTCTTCAAAGCTCTGGGGGATCCTACAAGGCTTACCATCGTAGGATGTCTTTTGAAGCAAGACCACTGTGCTTGTGATTTTTCAAAGATCTCCGGGAAGGATCAGACAACTATCTCCAGACATCTGAAGGTACTTGTCGAGGCGGGGATCCTCCGGTATGAGAAAGACGGAAGATATGTAATTTACAGTATCAGGGATGATAAGATGAAACAGACTCTTGAGAAATGCGGTGTTGAAAAGGTGGATTCATGCTGCTCGGGAAGTGAAATGGATGCGGATACAAAAAAGGATGTCGTGAAGAAGAATTACGGCAGGATAGCACTGGGGCTTGTACAGGGCTGCGGATGCTGCGATGATCTTACAAGTGAGCAGGTGGCAGCTTCCATTGGCTATTCGCAACAGGACACAGAATCATTCTCTGAAGCAAACCTTGGACTTGGATGCGGGAATCCCACGGCATTTGGTGAGATCAAAGAAGGTGATATTGTTCTTGATCTTGGTTCGGGCGCGGGGTTCGATAGCTTCCTGGCTGCGAGGAAGGTGGGCAATACCGGAAAGGTCATCGGTGTGGATATGACGGAGGACATGATCGCAAGGGCCCGGAAAAATGCTGAAAGATATGGTTTTGATAATGTGGAATTCAGAATGGGGGACATTGAAGATCTGCCCGTTGAAACAGATTCTGTTGATGTGATCATAAGTAACTGTGTGATAAACCTCGTACCGGACAAATCCCGGGTTTTCAGAGAGGCATACCGTGTGCTCAGGGGCGGTGGCAGGATGTATATCTCCGATATTGTGCTTCTGAAAGAGCTGACATCTGAAGAAAGAAATGACGAAGAATTGATATGCTCATGTGTGGGTGGTGCATTGATGAAAGAGGATTATCTCGATCTGATAAAAGAGGCAGGTTTTGAGATAAGTATCATCGATGAGGATAGGGATATCAGCAAGAGGCAGTACTCAGGATATCCGCTGGAAAGCATTAAACTTGAATTGAGAAAAAAATAAAGTTCAAAGGATGGATGATCGTGTCAGATAATTGTTGCTGCCCGGAATCCGGGAAAAGTGCACCAATGATCATTCCTATGGTATGTGGTGATTCTGGTGGAAGTGAGCAGAATAGGTCAGATGAGGTCATCCTGTGTCCTGTCTGTCAGAAGGAAGGGAATCACGTTAGAAATGTCACAGTGCGGCACCTTGTTAAAAAGGAGCTGGCAGGAAAGGCTGGTCAGTGTGACTACCGGATCTGTATGAATGAAAAGTGTGATGTTGCTTACTACAGTGAGGATTTGAGCATCATTTTTGAAAAAGAGGATCTTAAGGTACCTCTATGGTACAAGGAGGATGCAAGTCCCAGATACGCCTGTTACTGCAGCAGGATCACAGAAGAGGATGTTATCAGGGCAGTAAGGGAGCAGAAAATCACAGAAATGAATGCAATCAGGAAACACTACGACCCTGAAGCAAAGTGTCAGTGCAATGTCAAAAATCCCACAGGAAAGTGTTGCACAAATGCTTTTAATAGCTTCATAAAAAAAGCACCGGATGGTGAATAAAATCAAATAATAAGTCTCGAAAGAATTCCGGATTCAGTCGATATCAGTCTTGGATATCTGTTTCATTCTTCCGACACCGTCTATCTCTTCAATTACATCCGCAACAGCAGGAGGTACCAGACTCTTCCAGTCCTCATTGGCGATCATCCTTCTGCGTATCTCCCTTCCTGAATATCCGTTATTCCTATGGTACATTGGAGGCTGTCGTACCTCTATACCCACTTCCCGGAACAGCTGGATAACAAGAGGGTTGTTTGAATAAACTATATCAAAAGGTGGTGTCATAGAAATAATGTGTGAGACCCATACTGCATTTCTCTGAAGGTCCTCGATGGGTATTGCATAATGGGTGGTATCCGCATCCTCAAGGGCATGTCTGATCATCATCACACGTTCGCCCGCTGTAAAAGGATTCCTTGGTTCGTGACTTTTCTGCGCACTACCAATACCGATTACCAGCTCATCCACGTCCCGGGCAATACTGTTTATGATAGAGTAGTGCCCGAGATGGAATGGTTGAAAGCGTCCGATATAGAACGCTCTTCTCATATTCATACGTGATAACCATCAGTGAATGCCACATTCATCGAATGTGAACTTCTCACACACTTCCATGTAGTGTTCTGAGTTGTTATCGTGTTTCATTTTTGCAAGTTTCTTGACAAGGTCTATTCCGGGCTTCGGATCTTCCATAATCTCTACTTTATCCTTGACAAGCTCGAATATCTCCTTGCCCACATCGGTGCGTATAAAAACAGAGTTCCAGCCATCAGGAGCACCTACTGATCCCAGTGATATATCTGCTGATACTGAAGTGTAGTCGCAACAGTGGTGGCACGGATTCCTTGCATGGTGAGCGACTTCAGGGATCTTTACACTGTGTGCTTCACCGTCTTTGGTGTAGTTCCAGAATTTACCCTTGCCGAAGTCCATCTTAACGACATCATCAAGATTCAGTCCCATGATCTCAGGAACGATCTTCTCGGTCATAACGTCATGGTAGAAACTTTCCATACACAGCAGACCAAGAATCACGACTATCTTGTCGCTTGCATTCTCTACAATAAGGCGTGCTCCGTGTGCCTGGCATGGTACGCCGATAACACCGATCTTATCGTATTTCTCAAATGGTTCTTTCAGAGCTGAAAGGACTGAGTCATAGGTATATTTGGTACCTGTTGTCCTGTCAACGTCTTCCGGTTCGGTCATGAGAATAAGCTCGGTACCCCATTTATCATCCTTGGCGATACCGACAATACAGTCTACAGTGCCGGTCTCAAGCAGGGTCTTTGCCAGAATGGATGTTACACCACCATCCTGACCTTCTATCTTACTCTTTGCTCCGAAGAACTCTTTAACGTTTTCAAATTCGTCTTCCACATATCCGTCAATTACGGGGCAAAGTCTTCCGCATGTGAGACATCCTTCACATACATCGGGTGCTGCTCCTTTGACGTATAGTTCTAAATTATCAGGGTCACGGACTTCTGCATGCTTGTTCATGGTGATAGCACCGGCAGGGCATGTAGATACACATGCCCCGCAAGCAGTACAGACGTCGTGTTCAATGACCTCTAATATTTTTGGATGGGCCATTAATTGCCTCCGACGTTCATTTTTTTGTTTTATCCGATTATTTCTTTACCGATGAGCTTGATTGCCTTCTCTTTGTTTGGACCGATCGGGGATCCTGCGACAATCTGTGTTACACCGATGTCAAGCAGGTCGTTGATCCTTGCCTTACAGTCGTCTGGTGTTCCGCAGATTGAGAATGCGTCTATCATGTCATCTGTGACCATACCGCCCATAAGTGCACCGAAGTCACCCTTTGCGATTGCTCCGCCGATATCAGCCTTTGCTGATGGGTCGATGCCGTGGCGCTCAAGTACCATGTCAGGTGAACCTGCAACGATAAATGCAACTACGACCTGTGCTGCACTCTTTGCCTTTGCAGCATCCTTGTCGATTGAGAAGCATGCGTATGCTGCAACGTCAACTTCCTTGGGGTCGCGTCCTGCCTTCTTTGCGCCTGCTGCGATCTTATCTACAGCTACCTCGAAGTCCTTTGGGTGTGATGCGTTGATCAGTACACCGTCTGATACCTCTCCTGCGAGCTCGAGCATCTTCGGACCCTGTGCACCCATGTAGATAGGTACATCGCCGGTCTTGAATGCCATCTTAGCACCGCCGAACTTGACCATGTCGCCATCCTGGGTTACTTTCTCTCCTGCGAGGAAGCCACGGATTGCCTGAATGCTTTCCTTTGTTGTTGTGAGTGGCTTGTCCCATGAAATACCCATTGCATCGAAAGTTGCCTTGTCTCCGGGACCAAGACCGAGAATTGCACGGCCGCCTGAGATCTCGTTAACGGAGCCGATGCTTGATGCAGTCACAGCTGCGTTCCTTGTGTATGGGTTTGTTACACCTGTTCCGAGCTTGATACTGTTTGTGTTCATTGCAAGCACGGTTAAGGTTGAATATACATCACGGTTGTTGTAGTGGTCTGTGATCCATACGTTGTCAAAGCCCTGCTGTTCAGCAAGTTTTGCATAGTGAGCTATTTTTAAAACCGGGTCGCTTGGTACAAATTCAATTCCAAATGTCATTTGAATCCTCCTCTAAAAGTGTGTTCCTATTCAGGTATCTGTATATATTTAAAACTTTGTTGGTTTGATTCGACAGGAAAAGAGGTTATATCTGCCAGATACGGGGGAACTATACAGAATATTTATTTTTTTTAAGTATCCTGTGGACTTTTCCGCTCTTGGTGAACATCTGTGATGAATAGGTTTTTATATCATGATCAGCGGGCGCACAGGATCTGTTTGAATTACGCATTCCACCGTTACAACTATATTGCTGAACTGTCAGATGAGTAACTAGTAAAGGTAAATGTGGAGGTGGATCCCCGAAAATTTGCGGATCAGGGATATTGTCAATAGCAGAGAATTTCATAATCAGGTCTGTTCTGGAAAAAAGTCGTTCTAGTCAAGTTAAATCAACAACAAAGTGATTTCAATGAAATGTTATGAATGCGCAAAAAATGGAAAAGATAGCGACACCGTGGCTATATGTATCGTATGCGGGAGAGGAGTGTGTAAGGATCATCTGGTCAGGGAAGACACTCCTGTGTGGGAAGGAGAGTACAGTATAAAACTTAAGTGCGGCATGGGAGTCGAGTGCAAATATGAGGATGTACAGCACTGGAAGAAAGTGCTATGTATGCCCTGCCATGAAGCTCTGAAGGAGAACTACTAGGTGATACCATGATGAAATGCTATGATTGTATGGAAGACGGAAAAGAAACTGAAGCAGCATGCGTGTGTATAGTTTGCGGCAAGGGTCTTTGCGTAGACCATTCAAATGAATTTGAGCTGCCGGTATCCGTAGGAAAGCCTCCTCATGTTGAAAGGCTTCCGAAGGGACTTCCGAGGCTCATGTGCCGGTATTGCCTGGATCAGACCATGGTAGACGGATTTGACTGATTATTAGATTTTTAGATATTTAGATTTAAAGGAGATGGAATTATGTGTGGAGAAAATAGAGGAAAAGGATGCGGACACGAAGAAATACTCGATGACATGTCAGATAAACTGGGTTTCACACCTCAGATCCTGGAAACGCTGGGGGAGCTTGAGCCTGAGTTCTTGAAGAAGTATAATATGTGCAACAACAAGATCCTCGAGGACGGGGTGCTTCCGGCCAAAACAAAGATACTCATGGCACTTGCAGTTGTTGCATCCAAACAGTGTGAACGCTGTGTCATATCTCAGATGAAGAGCGCTCTGAAGAATGGCGCAACAAAGGACGAGATCATGGAAACCATGGATGTCATTTTCATGACATCCGGCGCTCCGGCTGTTGCAGCATGCAGGGATGCCCTTAAAATGCTGAAATAAGTTGCAGGAAATAAAGGGGATCTCAAGTCCCCTGAAATACCATTTTTATTGAGATAAACGGGAAATTTCCAGGTGTTGAGCACGCTGAACCCACATTGTTCAGGATCTGCAGAGGAAACTAAATGAAACACGTATCAGTCTTTATTTTTATTGCATTGGTCATGCTGTTACTGGGTTTTGCAAATGCAGCAGAACCAACAGCATCAGGCGAATTGTCCTCTTCGGATTTTTCCGAATCTGACAGATGCACGGAGTGCCATGGCATCACTTATTCACAGTGGGACGATACAATGCACGCCAATGCCTATATCGACCCTTTTTACCTTAAGGAATTTGATGCTGCAAGTAATGATACAGACGGACTTGTGGATTCCTTCTGTTCCCGATGCCATACTCCCATCGGGGTTGTCTCGGGAGAGATTCCTCCGGCAGACGGCTCGCATCTGAGCGAGATCGCGAAGGAAGGAGTGAACTGTGATTTCTGTCATACAGTCTCCGCAAGCAACGGTACGGGTAACGCACCGTTTATAGTTACTCCTGGCGATGTGAAATGGGGTCCATTTAAGGATTCTGAATCCGCTTTCCATGAATCTGAATATCTTGAGCTAGAAACAAGAGCAGAGTTCTGTGGTATGTGTCATGAGGTATCGCATCCTGTAAACGGGCTTCTGATCGATGATACCTATCCTGCATGGAAGAACAGTACATATGCTGAGGAAGATGTGACATGCCAGGACTGTCATATGACCCCCGGTATCACGGAATTCGAAGCCAATCCGGGCAGATCCGCATCAGGTGCACCCCGACGGGACCATATCTCCCTGCATAGAATTGTGGGAGGAAATGCATTCATGACCGAAATTCTGAATGCTGATAATGAAAAGGAGATGGCTATCGAGAGGCTCGAGCAGGCTGCAACGCTCAATATGGACTCCCCGGAGATCGCGAACAGAAGTGAAAACGTTACGGTGCAGGTTTCAATTACAAATTCCGGTGCGGGCCATAATATTCCCACAGGTGTCTCCGAGATAAGGCAGATATGGCTTGAAGTAAAGGTTACTGATGGCGAAGGCCGAGAGATATATAATGCGGGAGCTACAGATACTAGAGGAGAGATTGTCTCTGCACATACGGTATATAACAATGTTCTGGGAGATGCTCAGGGGGATGCGACATTGAGTTTCTGGCTTGCGGACAGGGTACTTTCCGATAACAGGATCGGCCCGAAAGAAACAGTGACTGAAGAGCACACATTCCTTTTGCCTGAAGATGCGGAATATCCCCTGACGGTTGATGCAACGCTTAAATACCGTTCTGCTCCCCAGGAATTAATTGACCATCTCTTCGGGGAAGGTGTCCATGAGGTTCCGGTTATAGACATGAAGGAAGTATCAGCTGTCATATATGACCCTGCAACGCCGCCGGAAGAAAGAGTCCCGCCTGAATCAACACCAGGATTCGGTGTTCTTGCAACAGTTGTGGTATTACTTATCGTGTATTTATTCAAAAACAGATAAAGGAGGAAAAATATGCCACCAGAAGTAGATTTGACCAAATGTGAAGGAATCGGCGCATGTGCCGAATCATGTCCGACCGATGTAATAGATATCGAAGAGAATGAGAGTGGAGACCTCAAATCCGTTATCGCACGTCCGGATGATTGTGTGGAATGCGGAATCTGTGTGGATGCATGTCCCACAGAGGCAATAAGCCTTGAGTGAATATTGATATCGGAGTGCCATCATGTCAGAAGATCAAGGTATCCGTTTGCTTGGAATATCAGGAAGTCCTAGGAAAAAGGCCACGGATTATGTAGTGAATGAGGCCCTGCGATATGCAAGGGAAAAATTCGGAGCAGAAACCGAGTACTTCTCGGCCAGCGGAAAAAACCTGAAGTTCTGTATCCACTGTGATTATTGTGTGCGTACCAAGAAAGGTTGTGTACACAAGGATGATATTGTGGATCTCTATGAGAAAATGATATGGGCCGATGCCTGGATCATCGGCACTCCGGTATACCAGGGCACATTGAGTGCCCAGACAAAAACAATACTGGACAGGTGCCGTGCAGTCGTTGCACGCGATCCCAAGGTTTTTCTTAACAAGGTAGGTGCTGCCGCTGCTGTGGGTGGTGACAGGGTAGGCGGGCAGGAACCAGCGATCCAGGATATACATGCATTTTATGTTATCAGTGAAATGATACCCATAGGTGGAGGGTCATTTGGCTCTAACTTCGGAGGAACATTCTGGTCACAGGATAAGGGTGCGGAAGGAGTGGCTGAGGATTCCGAAGGTCTGAGAAGCCTTCGAAGGACAATGAAGAAACTAATGGAAACCGCACAACTGATGAAAAAGATACAACAGGGGTGAGTATCTTGAAATTTGAGGAAGCGGTAATTGAAATTTTACCGCGCAGTAAAAACGTGAAGAGCTTCAGGTTCAAACGACCTGATGATTTTGATTTCAAGGCAGGACAGTATATAATAGTTACAATAAATGTAGCCGAAAAGAAGACCAGCAAACCTTTCAGTCTCTCGAGCAGCCCGACTGAAGAGGACCACATCGAGTTCACAAAAAAACTGACAGGGCATGAATATTCCAATGCTCTTGATTCCATGAGTGTGGGCGATACTGCAAGTATCAGCGGACCCTACGGGAAGATGACCTTTGAAGGAGAATATGACAGGATAGTCCTTCTGAGTGGTGGTATTGGTATCACTCCCATGAGAAGTATCTGTAAATATTGCACCGATATGAAGCTGGACACTGATGTGGTAATGATATGCAGTGACAGAACAGAGGATGATATGGTATTCTGGAAAGAATTGCAGGACATGATGCATGAAAATCGTAATCTTCTGGTGTTCCAGACCCTGACAAGAGCCTCTGAGGGCTGGAAAGGTTCCCGTGAAAGGATAAATGCGAATATAATTGAGGACCAGGTTCCGGATTACAGGACAAGGCGCTTCTTTGTCTGCGGCCCTCCACGCATGGTCGAATCCATGCTGGAAATGCTGAGTCAGATCGGTGTACCTGATGAGAACATAAAAAAGGAATCTATTACAGGATATTGAATATCATTTTAATAGCTTTAACAGTCAGTAAATAAACAGGAGGATTTGAATGAAAAGGATAGCATGGGGCATAACAGGTTCCGGAGATCTGATCAAGGAAACATACGAGGTAATGAGGGATATCAAGAACAGGACCGATATAGAAATGATGGTCTTCCTTTCAAAGGACGGTGAAGTGGTGATGAAATGGTACCGCATGTGGGATAGTATACAAAGAGACTTCCCCAACTTCAAGACAGAGGGCGGTCCCAACTCACCTTTCATTGCAGGCCCGCTCCAGGTGGGATATTATGATGCCCTGATAATAGCTCCGGCCACGGCAAACACCGTTGCCAAGTTAGTCCATGGTATTGCAGATACCCTTGTCACCAATGCAGTATCACAGACAGCAAAGGGGCAAACGCCTATTTATGTGCTTGCTGTTGATCGTGAACGAGGCAGTGTCAAGACCTACTCACCCGAAGGAAGGGAGATGGAGCTCAAGATGAGGGAAGTCGATGTGACAAACACTGAAAAACTCGGACAGATGGAAAATATCACCATCCTTTCAAGCCCTGAGGATATTTACGATATCGTGGGAATAGAGAAAAGCTAAGTTCTTATTTCCGGAGAGTGGTCAAAAGAAAGTATATCCTTCCAGAAGATAGATCGACCGGATCGTCTTAAGAGTATTTTCAAGTCCTGGGATCGCCCTTGAAGTGGCAAATGCCGCGATCATGCTGTCGAGTGCATCGCCGTCGGTATTGCCTATTATAAGCTCCCGTATACGGGCTTCCATGGTGATCCCACGTTCTTGCATTTCTGCAAGGATATATTCCCTTGCTCTTTTTTTCTCAGGGGATTTTCCCTTGTATGGAATATAGAGTCCTTCATTTTTCAAAGTGGATGCCGGACATATCTCCATGAGCCAGGGCTTATCTTCAACAGTCCTGTGCATTGGTATCATGCAGGCACTCTCCTCTTCCAGCAGTGGTCCGAGTACGTCACGGATCCCATAATAGGTCTGGCGGTACAGTCTGAGGTTGTATACGCAAAAAGGAGCCTTTACCTCGGAATCTGTCAGGCGTTTGAGCTCTTTGTTCTGTGTGTATGTCCGCATCTGGTTGCGGAACTGTTCCGGGGAACTGTATCTGTCAGCAAATCCTGATACGAAAGATTCCCAGGTATCGGTGAATAACAATTCTCGGGGCAGGCTGAAAGGGAAATCCATCCCGAAAACACTTTTTTCACTGCCACTGATCAGCTCTCTCAGGGCTTTGAGACATGCATCCCTGTCCTTTTTCTTTCCGTTGACGAGATCCCCTATCGGGAAGGTCCGAAGTATCCTGAGCTTACCTTCCTGAACAAAAGCTTCGCTGATCCATATTTTCTTACACGCTGTCTTCGAGCCACTGAAGTCAACACCGTATATCCGGTGTCTTACTTCAGCAGGGTCCATGATCGATCTGCTTTAATTGGGACGTTCCCCACATATGAACTCAAGTGTCATCTTGTGGGCTTCATCGTCGGTGAACTGCTTTGGCGGGTGCTTCATGAAATAAGACGAAGGTGAATAAAGGATACCACCTGTGCCACGGTTTAAGGCAAGTTTACAGCACCTGATGGCGTCAATGACAACACCTGCGGAATTCGGTGAATCCTCCACTGAAAGACGCAGCTCAAGGTTCATGGGTACATCGCCGAAGAGCCTGCCTTCCATTCTCAGGAAACATACCTTGTTGTCGTTCTGCCAGGGTACGTAGTCGCTTGGTCCGACGTGTATGTCATCATCATCCATTCTCTGGGCGACCACCGACTGTACGGCCTCTGTCTTTGACTCCTTCTTTGATGCCAGCCTGCTCCTGTTGAGCATGTTAAGGAAATCGGTGTTACCGCCTGTGTTGAGCTGGTATGTCCTGTCGAGTCTGACACCGCGCTTGTTAAAGAGATCTGCAAGGGTTCTGTGGGTGATGGTAGCACCAAGCTGGGCTTTGATATCGTCGCCTATGATGGGTATGCCCTTTTCCTCGAACCTTTTTGCCCATGTGGGGTCACTTGCGATAAATACCGGCATATTGTTGATGCATGCGACTCCTGCTTCCAGTGCACAGTCCATATAGAAACGGGTTGCTTCCTCGGAACCTACCGGGAGGTAGTTCAGAAGTATCTCGGCACCGGAGTCACGCAACTCTTTTATGATCTCTTCCTTTGTTGCTTCCGGTTCGTCTGATAATAAGAATGTCCTTTTTTCATCATAAGTATTCATGTGCTCTGAAAAGCCATCAAGAACACAGCCCATTCTGACCTTTACATCCGCTTTCGGGACATCAGGGCAAAAAACAGCAGTACAGTTGGGCAGCTCATATATAGCCTCTGAAACATCCTTTCCTACCTTGCGCTTATCGATGTCAAAGGCTGCGACCACTTCTATATCAAAGGGCTTGTAACCACCAATATCCCAGTGCATTAATCCTATTGCGTCGTTTTCATCCTTGGATTTATAATATTCGATACCCTGAATTAGGGAACTTGCACAATTGCCAATACCTGCAATTGCTATCCTGATCTTGTCCATTACATTACCTCTGCCAAAATAATAGTTTTCAAAATTCTGGGATTCAAATTAAATATAAACTCTTTAATGTTCGATTTTAGATAAAAAGGTTTCTAAATAAAGGTATAGGTAGCCCCATTTCTGATATTGCTAGCATCAGTGAACCCGCTTGTCAGAGGCTACCTTCGTAAGATATATTAAGCCTTAGTCAGATAGGCAAATACAGTGGGTTTTGTTCTTAATTCTGACAAACACGCAGTATTGCTAGTTAAGTTATGATAATAATTTGTCAGGGGTATTAATATGAAAGATGTTCTACATGAAATAGCAGAGAAACTCGACAGGCTGGAATCGATAGATGAAGCAATTGCCATGGCAATTGAACTGGAGGAAGAAGGAAGGGAGTACTACCTCGAAAGGGCTTCAAGTATGGAGCATGAGACTGGTAAGAGCCTGTACAAGTTCCTTGCTGACGAAGAGAAAAAACATGCCGAATACCTGAGGCAGTACAGGGAAAGCAAGAAAGCACCTGTTGTTGAGTTTGAGTATCCTGACTTCAAGGCTTCTTTCAGGGAGGAGTTCTCAGATAAAACACTCGAAGAGGTGGGAGTGTTGCTCGGCGCGCTCAGATTCGAACACAAGAGCGAATTCTTCTACGAAGAGCTTGCAAAGAAAGCCACCGATCAGGAACAGAAAGAATTCTTCGAAAACATGGAAGATGTGGAGAGGAGCCATTACAGGATAATTGAAGAGCTCCTTGACTACGCAACCCAGTTCAGAATGCAGACATGAGTAGGGGATTCCTATGGACGATTATGAGCCATTGAAAGTGGCCGAAGGTATCTACTGGGTGGGTGTTGTAGACTGGAACCTGCGTGATTTCCATGGTTATGAGACTCCCAAGGGTGGAAGCTACAATGCATACCTGGTGATTGACGAGAAGATCGCATTGATAGATACGGTAAAGGCGCCCTTTGCAGAAGAAATGCTAAAGCGCATAAGCCAGATAGTTGATCCGTCAAAGATCGACTATGTTATCTCGAACCATGTTGAAATGGATCATTCCAGTTCCATATCCAGAATAATGGAGATTGCACCTGATGCGAAATTATTTGCATCATCCAAGGGCAAAACAGGTCTTTATGAGTATTATAAGGAAGAAGGATTTGATGACTGGGACCTGCAGGTCGTAGGCAC
Source organism: Methanolobus zinderi (assembly GCF_013388255.1). Lineage (NCBI taxonomy): Archaea > Methanobacteriati > Methanobacteriota > Methanomicrobia > Methanosarcinales > Methanosarcinaceae > Methanolobus > Methanolobus zinderi. The sequence continues at coordinate 2,423,508 of NZ_CP058215.1, read as the reverse complement.
GGGAGATGAGCTGAGCCTTGGAAAGCGGACATTGATGTTCATTGAGGCCACCATGCTTCACTGGCCGGACAGTATGCAGACATATGTCAAGGAGGATAAGATCCTATTCTCCAATGATGCCTTCGGTCAGCATATCGCCACATCAAAGCGTTTTGATGATGAGGTAGAGGATGTGATGGAAGATGCTGCCATCTACTATGCCAATATACTGCTTCCTTTCAGCTCCCAGATCCTGAAGTATGTTGACAAGCTGGGTGAACTGGGTATCGGTACGGATATAATGATAGCACCTGCCCACGGAGTCATATGGCGGAAAGACCCGGCAAAGGTTATAGAAGCTTATGGACGATGGGCAAAGGGAGAAACTTCGGAGAAGGTATTGGTCCTGTATGATACCATGTGGGGCAGTACCGAGAAGATGGCAAAGGAAATAGTAGAGGGTGTACGTTCCGCAGGTGTGGAGGTCAGGCTGCGCCATCTTAGAAAGAATGACTGGAGCATGACCATGAAAGAGGTCATGGAGTCTCCCGTTATTGCCATCGGATCGCCTACAATGAACAATAAGATGTTCTATACGATCTCCGGTTTTCTCACATATATGACGGGACTCCGGCCAAAGGGCAAGAAGTTCTTCCTGTTCGGTTCCTACGGATGGGGAGGAGGAGCTGTTAAGGGTATGGAAAAGGAGCTGGAATCCGCAAGATTTGAAATGCCTGTGGAAAGTCTTCAGGTTAAATTCCGTCCATTCGAGGAAGATCTTGAGGACTGCAAGGCTGTCGGACAGAAACTCGCAGAATTAGCTAAGGAAGAGGCAAAATATTAAATCCATGCGAACAGTTTAATTTGTGTAAATAAAACAGACGTGGTTTAGTTAAACAGAAGTGGTAAAAATGAAATTCGAAGGTGAACTTGAATCTGAATTCTATGAAAGGTCTAAGAAAAATGCAGAGCAAACAGGGTACAAGCTCAACACTGACTGGGATGTGATCACCACAGCGGTAAAGGGCATCGCCAACAATAAGAAACAATACGGAGAATGGTACTGCTTCTGTCAGAAAAGAACCGGTGACAAGGAAAAGGACAAGAAGATCATCTGTCCGTGTGCCGCAAGGGCAAGAGATGTTGAAAACCGTGGTGCCTGCAAGTGCGGACTCTATATTAAATAAAATCCTCCGCGCATTTGCGTGAGGACAGACACCTTTTTTCTTCTTTTTTAGCCAATTCACGGATATTTTTCTTGAAAACATTTGATCAACAGATAAAGGTGATTTAAATGCAGGATGATGCTGAAGAACGAATTTCCTCCCGGGACAGCTCGAAGCTTTCCGATCAGTGTAAAAACATATCCGTAAGTGAGATCATGTCCAGGGACCCTGTGAGTTTCAGGGAGGACGACACTATTGAAAGTATCATCAAAGTGATGCTGGAATACTCATATCATATTTATCCGGTTGTCGATAAGAGAAGAAACCTTGTTGGAACCATAGATCCGGGTAATGTACTTGAATTTCTCTTTTTTGAGAGGATCCCCCGAAACAACCACACTCATCTTATGGCTGTAAGATCTTTAAGTGAGACTGCTGAAAAAATGATGGTAGATCACCCGCTAACTGTCGATCACAAAACGGATTTGTGTGATGTTGCAGATCTTATGATGAAACACCATCTTGAACGCATATGTGTTGTCAACGGCAACAAGCTCCTGGGAGTGGTCTCCAGGTTGGATCTGATAAAAAAGATATGCAGCTTACGGAGCAACTGATGAATGGAAGTCCTTTTTCAGATATTGCTGATACTTCTGTTTGCAAGGTTACTCGGTGAGGCCACAGAAAGACTGGGCCTTCTTTCAATTGTAGGAGAAATTTCTGCTGGTTTTATATTTGCCTTTTTACTGAGGCCCACAAACACGGAGGTCTTTGGTTTTTTTGCAGAGCTTGGGGCTATTTTCCTGCTTTTTACCGCCGGATACAGGGAAGTACATCTAAAGGATCTTGAAGATACTTCTATAAAAGCCCTGATCCCAACGGTGTTTCAGATATTCGTATCTTTTTCCTTTGGATTCCTGATCGGAAGGATCTTTGGTTTTGGATATATCGAAAGTCTTTTCATGGCCGTGGCCTTCAGTCCGACCAGTATAAGTGTGGTCATAAGAACCCTTATAGATTCTGATTACCTTTCCAGCAAAGCCGGTTCACTGATGCTTACATCCACCATATTCGATGACATAATCGGTATATTTCTTCTCTCCATCGTAGTTTCGCTGGCAAACTCAAATCAGCTACTTCCGGGAACTTCTGTTATGGGTATTTCATTCAGGATCATAGTTTTCATAATAATCATGCTGTTACTTGGATTAAAAATACTGCCGTTTGCTTTCGGTTATATCCAGAAGATGCATACAAGGGAATCCCTGTTCTCCTTTGTTATCATCGTGGCTCTTTTCTGCGCCTACCTGTCCCAGGTGTTCGGACTTCATCCGGCTATCGGGGCTTTTCTGGGAGGCGTTATACTTTCTGACCTGCCCTTTGCAAAGATAGATGTCATACAGAAAGAGGTCAACGGTCTGGCTTACGGCCTGTTCACACCCCTGTTCTTTGCTTTTATCGGTTTTTCAGTCGAGATGGCTATAAACGCCACATCTGTTCTTTTCGCTATCTCTGTAGTTGTCATGGCTTTACTTGCTAAGCTTATAGGTGGTTTTGTGGGCACAAAACTGATAGGTTTCGATAATGTGGACAGTCTGATATTCGGTGTGGGTATGATGCCAAGGGCAGGTGTGGAACTTGTAATCATCAGTATTGGAAGGCAACTCGGGGTTATCCGGGAAGAAATTTTCTCGGCAATTGTACTCATGGTGATAGTATCGATCATATTGTCTCCTTTCATGCTTGAAAGGGCCATCCGTTACAAGGAAAGTATCATGTCTTCCATGCAGGAGCCAGTATCTGCGGATACAGGTCAGTAATTACTTAAGCTATAGCATGAAAAATAAATAGTGCAATATTACCAACCATTGGGGGACGGATGTATGGCAAGGCACGAGGTAGAATTTGAGGAGCAGATATCCCTTGAAGACAATTATGACGAAAAAGTAAAGCCTGTGGATACTATACGTGGCTCTGAAATGTATGTGAGGGCTCTTGAGAAGCTAGTCAACCACATGCCTGTGGTTGCTTTTGTTCGTGAGGCCAGGGAGGGAGGAATGGTAGAGTTCATTTCGGACAATATCTCTGAATTCGGATACCGTGCAGAGGATTTCCATTCCGGAAAACTTGCATATGGTGATATGATCGATCCGGAAGATGCTGCAGGGGCTCTGCTTGAACTACAGGAGAACGCCAGGGAAGGAGCCTATGATTTCGTCCAGACGTACCGGATCAGGACCGGTGATGGTCAGGTTAAATGGGTACAGGAGAATACCTGCATTTTTAGAAATGATGAGGGAAGACCGGTCTATTATACAGGTACGTTGAAAGAGATCAAGGAACAGTAACCAGCCGCTGTTCGAGGTGAGAGCATATCCCGGGTTTTTGCTATAAGTGAGACATTCCTGGACATCCTTTTTGAGGCCGGAAGCGTACGCTCTGCCTGTCCTGGCGGGTCCATGCTCAACAGCACAGTATCCCTGGGAAGAGCAGGGGCAGAAGTATTCCTCTTAACAGAGTTTGCAGATGACGATATAGGACATCTTATCTGCCAGTTCCTGAAAGACAATAGTGTTTCCACTGAACTGATATCTATCTATAATGGCAGAAAATCTCCCCTGGCACTTGCTTTTCTCAATGTAGAGAATGATGCCAGATACAGCTTCTATGAGGACTTTCCCGTTTCAAGAAGCCTGAAAACGATAAGTGATCTCTCTTCGGAGGATATCATCATGTTCAGTTCTATACTCGCGGTTTCCAGGGAGATCAGACCCGAACTAAAAACCCTGCTTGATGAAGCAAAAAGTAAAGGTGCTTCCATAATATATGATCCCAATATCAGGCCATCTCATGGCATGTCATCTGAAGATACTGCAGAAATGGTACAGGAAAATATCGCTTATGCAGATATCGTGAGGGCATCCCATGAGGACATGATTAGTTTGGAGGGACTCGTTAATGCCGATGATGCCTATGATTATGTACGGGACAGTGGTTGTATGTGTCTCATATACACCATGGGAAAGGATGGAGTATGTCTGCGCACACCGGAGCTATCAAAGTATTACAGTACTCCTGAAATTGAAACGGCAAGTACCGTCGGTGCCGGTGACAACTTCAATGCTGGTATTGTCTACCAGTTTCTATGTGAAAATATTTCGCCCTCAAAAGCTCAAAGAATGTCCGAATCCGTGTGGGACAGGGTCATCGAAAGAGGCATGGGATTTGCTTCTTATGTCTGCAGAATAAATGAAAACTATATCTCCGGCAGCTTTGCCGCAAATATCAAAAGTTTACGTAAAGGGTGACAGATATAGTTTATTACGTAAGAGCTTGTATAGCTTAATGGGAGGTAGCCCGGGTGGTCGAAGGTTCAAATCAGCTTGATGAAGTATTTACAGAAGTAGACAGTTCTGAAAAAGGACTTAATGAAGAACAGGTACGGGAACGTCTTGATAAATACGGAATGAACCAGCTCAAAGAGGCAAAAAAGACCACCGCAAGGGATATTCTTGTAAGACAGTTCAAGAACTTCATAATCTGGGTACTCATTGCGGCTGCATTTCTCTCTCTTCTGGTTGATGAGATAATCAACTTCTGGGTCATAATGGTAATCGTTTCTATTGTTGTGATACTCGGTTTCTTCCAGGAGTATCGTGCTGAGAAAGCCATGGAGTCTCTTCAGAGGATAGTCCAGCCTGAGACCACTGTGGTAAGGGAAGGCAAACCTCGCAAAGTGAAGAGCAGAGAGGTCGTTCCGGGTGATATACTCATGCTGGAGAGCGGGGACAGGGTTCCTGCTGATGCTGTGGTCTTTGAAAGCGTTGCTTTGAGACTTGATGAGGCCGCCCTGACAGGTGAGAGTCAGCCGGTGGGTAAAGGTATATCAGATAAGATATTTGCCGGTACCCAGATAGTTCACGGAAAGTGCAGGGGCGTTGTGACTGACACCGGTATGGAAACAAAACTTGGTCAGATCGCAGGTCTTATCCAGATGAAGGAAGAGGAGACTCCCCTTCAGAAAAGGATAGCAAAGTTGTCTCGCACCCTTGCCGGTCTTGCACTTGTGGCCTCTCTTCTGGCACTTGCCATCGGGGTTCTCCAGGGTGCGCCTCTTGAAGAGATGCTGCTGATAGCCATTGCACTTGCAGTGGGAGCAGTACCCGAAGGCCTGCCTCTGACCATGACAATGACCCTTGCCTTTGGTATGCGACGCCTGGCACAACATAACGCTATCATCCGGAAGATGCTGGGAGTGGAGACGCTTGGTTCCACGGATGTCATCTGTACGGATAAGACCGGGACGCTGACCCGTAATGAGATGACAGTGGGACGGATACTGGTCAACGAGGAAATAATCGAGGTCACAGGTTCCGGGTATACTCCAAAGGGTGAGTTCCTTGAGAATGAAAAGAATAGGGAAATAAAGCAAGATCCCACTGCATTGAAATTGCTCAAGGCCATAGCACTGTGCAATAACTCATCCCTGGAAAAGAGGGATGACAAATGGGACGTTGTGGGAGATCCTACCGAGATAGCACTCACCGTTGTGGCTGCAAAGGCTGACCTCTGGAAGGACGACCTTGAGGATGATTACCCAAGGGTCGAGGAAATCGTGTTCACATCCGAAAGAAAGTTGATGACCACAGTACACGAGAACGAAGGAGAAACCGTCTCGTTCACAAAAGGTGCTCCAGAGAGTGTTATTGAAGTCTGCGATGACATCGAGATCGATGGTGATATCGTCTCTCTGGACGATGAGATGCGCAGGCAGATAATGGATAAGAACCTGGAGTTTGCAAGTTCTGCCTACAGAGTGCTGGCGGTTGCCTACAGGGAAGATCCGGACACCTCCTCCGAAGCAACCATAGAAGAACACATGACCTTCCTGGGACTTGTGGCGATGATAGACCCTCCCCGCGAAGAAGTAAAGGAAGCTGTGGCAACGAGTCATAAGGCCGGGGTAAGGGTGGTTATGATAACAGGTGACAATCAGGAGACCGCAAAGGCCATAGCCGGTAGTATAGGTCTTTTTGACTACAAGACCAAATGTGGGTTGCCTGAGCATGTGGAGGTCAAAGACCGGGAAAAGGTCATGCGTATTGTCGAAGACTGTGCTATTACGGGGCAGGAACTGGACGAACTGGATGATGAGGAGTTCGAAGCACTGGTGGACCACATCAATATATATGCCAGGACCATGCCCGAGCAGAAACTCAGGATTGTCGGGGCACTTCAGAAACAGGGACATATAGCTGCCATGACTGGTGACGGTGTGAACGATGCTCCTGCGCTGAAGAAGGCCGATATAGGTATTGCAATGGGTATTAAGGGTACTGATGTTGCCAAGGAGTCCAGTGTGATGGTGCTTCAGGATGACAATTTCGCCACAATCGTGGAGGCTGTAAGAAGAGGCAGGGCTATCTACGAGAACATCGAGAAGTTCACCACCTATCTGATCTCAAGAAACTTTACCGAGGTTATACTGATTATCCTGGGTATAACCCTGCTTGGTTACGAACTTATACCGCTTCTGGCTTTGCAGATTCTGTTCATCAATATGTTCAGTGAGATCATGCCGTCCATAGGACTGGGACTGGACCCTCCGGAAGAGGGTATAATGGACCGGGACCCTAGGGACCCGAATGAGAGTATACTCAACAGACGCAACCTTGTGTTGATGATAAGCAACGCTCTTGTTATGGGTTCGGCATCTCTGCTGGTATTTGTATTAAACGATCCTGCCGAGAATACGCAGTTTGCAAGGACAGTAACCTTCGCAACAGTGGTCAGCATGATATTGTTCGTACCCTTTGCGTTCAGGTCTCTTGACAAATCCATATTCAGCAGGGGCTTTCTTACAAATAAGATCATGCTGGTAGGTGTAACGGTGAGCTTCCTGCTGACGCTGTCTGCAATGTATATTCCGTTCCTCAGCAATATTTTCGAGCTGGTGCCCCTGACAGCACAGCAATGGATACTGCCGATCGGAATTGCATTCTCCACAATGCTTGTGATCGAGCTGATCAAGGCTGTAACAAAGGGTATTAAATGAAATAGCGGGTTGCAGTGCTCTAAGGGCAGCAGGTACTTGCTGCCAATTTATTTATATATTTTTATATCAATATTTATTTGTGATTTAATATGGCACTTGTAACCTGGTCTGATAAATACAGCATGAACATAAAGGAAATCGATGAACAGCACAAGAATCTGGTGCGCATGATCAATGAGCTGCATGATGCAATGCTGAATGCCAAGAGCAAGGAGGTTGCCCTTGGAATAATTAATGAGATGGCTGAATATACTCAATATCATTTCTCCACTGAAGAAAAGTACATGGTACAGTACAAATATCCGGAATATGCGGCACATAAAAAAGAACATGACAAATTTATCCAGCAGGTCGGGGATTTCAAAAAAGATTATGAGAGCGGGAAGGCCGGTCTGAGCTTCGATCTACTCAATTTCCTCAAGAACTGGCTTGTGAACCATATACAGGAAAGTGACAAAAAGTACTCTCCATTCTTCAATGAAAAGGGTCTGAACTGATCCATCCCTTTTTTTTTACATGTTCATGAGGGTTACAAAACTTATTAACCCTCAGGGACAATAGTCAAGCAGATGAAAATAGAATCAAGTCAGGAGTGCCCTGAGCCATATTTCCTCCCTGATGATGTGGCCTTAAAGGTCCATGAAGCCATGCAAGAGGACGTAGGCTCGCTGGTATCCCTTTTTAAAGTGTTGTCTGATCCCGTAAGGGTACATATACTTAAAGCCCTTGAGGTAAGCGACCTCTGTGTCTGTGTTCTGGTAGAGATTACCGATTACAAGCATTCGGCACTATCCTACCATCTGAAGATGCTCAAGGACGCAAACCTGGTAGAATCAAAAAGAGAGAGGAATTTCCAGGTATACTGCTTAACGGATTTTGGTAAAAACCTTTTAAGGACGATGGAATCGTCCTTCAGTGAAAAATTACAGGATCAATTGTAGTCCTTCAGGTTTCGGCAGGGAGTGCGGTATTGAGCTTTACGTAGGTAACGCCCTTTAATGACATGATCCTCTCGGCGACGGCTTTAACATCCTCACCCTCTCCGTCAAGGATCACTACCTCGAGGCAGTTATCATGGTCCAGATGGATGTGGATAGCTGACTTTATAAGGTGCGCATATTCATGCTGTATGTCTGTCAGGGCACTTGAAAGACCACGCTTGGTGTGGTCATAGATCAATGTTATCGTGCCCACACGCCTGCCTTTTACATCGCTCATCCATTCGTAGTGTGTGATGTAGTTCCGGATAGCATCTCTTATGCCTTCCGATCTTGAAGAATAGCCTCTTTTCTCAATGATCGCGTCAAATTTGCTAAGCAGGTTTTCGGGAAGTGACACACCTATACGCATAAGTTCCTGGTCCAATAAGATCACCTTCAATAGTCACATATGACTGAAATAATAACATTTCGTATGCATTTATAGTACATATGTTAAAACATAAATAATTATACTATATCAGCATAAAGCATTAGAACAAAAAAAGCCTTAGTCGAGAAGTGATGCCGATGAAAAGAGAAGAATTGTATTCAGGTAAAGCAAAAACAATTTACAAGACAGATGATCCAGCTAAGCTTATTGCCCAGTTCAGGGACAGCCTGACAGCATTCGACGGCAAGAAAAAGAGTGAGGCTGCAAAGAAAGGCTATTATAACGCCCAGATATCCAGAAAGATCTTCGAGATGCTCGAAGAGGAAGGTATCAAGACCCATTATATTGAAATGGAATCCGATACCGATATGCTTGTGGATGCAGTGGAGATAATAGCAATTGAAGTAATACCACGTAATATCGCAGCAGGTTCCATAACACGCAAGTATCCTATAGAAGAGGGAACTGTTTTTGACAAACCTGTGATAGTTCTGGACTACAAGAGCGATGAGTATGGTGACCCGATGCTCAACGAAGATATTACAGTAGCACTTGGTATAGCAACTTACGAGGAGATAGCACAGATACGTGAAATGGCACTCAAGATCAACGATATCCTTGTAAAATATCTTGATGAAAAAGGATTCCTTCTCCCGGATTTCAAACTTGAGTTCGGAAGAAAGGGCGGGGAGATCGTGGTGGCCGATGAGATATCATGTGATACCTGCAGGCTCTGGGACAAAAGTACGGGACAGTCCATGGATAAGGATATATTCCGCTTTGACAAGGGTGATCTTTCCAAGGCATACGAAGAAGTTGCAAGGCGCATAGTACCCGAGATATTCGAGTAAAAACAAATATATACTATTACATCATATTTTTCCATATGAGAAAATTTGAGGGGATTAAATGGAAAAATATGATGTAATAGTTGTGGGTGCAGGTATAAGCGGCCTGCTCTCGGCCCTGGCGCTGTCCAAACACGGTAACAGGGTGCTGGTTCTTGAAAAGAACAGATTTGTGGGTGGAAACTGTAACAGTTATATGGTTGATGGTTTCCAGGTGGACACAGGTGCCCATGCAATTACACATCTTGAAGTTGGTCCTCTGAGAAGGCTGATGGATAACTATTTTGATTATGTGCCGATCTTTGAGGATTATGGTAACTATTATGTGCGTACAGAAGATTCCTTTGTGAAGGTACCGTCCAATGTAAAGGAGTTTGTTACTTTTGACATACTTCCCAAAAAGGACAGGATAGTGGTTACGCAGGCCATTACAAAGGCACTGACATTATGCACTTTCGGGATAGACCTTTCAAAGCAGTCGGTCTATGATTCCATGCCAGGGAATCTTTCCAGGGACACATATGATTTCATGGATGCTATTTCCTATTTCCTTTCAGGCAAGGATATGAAACAGACATCCGCCCAGAGAATACTGGCAGGCAGCAGCTTTGTCAGGGACAGTGTCCCGCAGGAACAGATGGAAAGCATAATGAAGAATAACGAGAAGCCTCAGACGGAACCGGCTCTCAAATCCGTACTACCTACGAACCTGCATACATCCCTGCAGGCAAGAATGGATAGGGTTTCAAGACCGGTGTCATCCCTTGGAAGGCTGGCCACCAACCGTGTAAGCTATTCCCAGGGTTATCCCCGTAAGGGTCTCAAGGCACTCCTTAATGCACTGCTTTTCTCTCTTCCGAGAAGTGTTGAGATCAAAACCGAATGTGAGGTGAGCCGGATACTTACCGCCGACGGAAAAGCTGTTGGTGTCGAGGCTGATGATACATATTATGCAGATACCGTCATACATACGGGTTTTGTCACAGACCTGCCTAAAATGACGGAAAGCCTGCCTGCCTCTTACATGGATGAACTCAAAGGTGTAGTCCATACAAAGAGCCTTACTACATGGCTCGGGCTGGATACTGTAATGGATGAGTTCAGCTATATGGGGTCTGAGATCTGGTTCAAGGACAACCCCTACTGGGCGATGCCTATCAGTAACTATGATGCTTCACTCGCACCAAAAGGCAGACAGCTTATTGGTTTTAGTTTTATAATCAATGACGGAAAGAGCGAGGCTTCCGAGATCAAAAAGGCATATGAGACCATATACCGGGCCATACCTGCCGTAGAGGAGCACGTTGAGATGAAACACGAACAGATCACTGTTCCTGAAAAAGCGGCTGTTACCATTGACGGATACTTTGCGGATATCAGGACACCTGTTAAAAATCTCTATGTTGCCGGCACCGATACTGACAGACGCAGTATGGGTATCACACGTGCATCATATTCTGTAATCGAGTTATTAAAAAAGCTGAATGAGGACGGAAATCTGCACAGATAAAAAAAGGTTTGAGAAGGCTTACCTTCTCATTACCATAGTCCTGAGCCGATCTGCAGCATGCTCTGACTTGTCGGCGATATTACCAATTTCTGTTATGAGCCGCGATAGATGGTAGACACCTGCCCCTCCAAGTGACTCTTCTTCCATGAAGACCTTCTTCATAAGTTCCTTTTCCACAACATCGACCTGATGTTCCATCTCTTCCACTTCCACAACTAGTGCAAGGGTTTCTTCAACATCTCTCTTGCTGAAAGATGTTTCCAGGAGCTCGCTCAGGGTGTCAACAAGTTTCTCATACATCTCGACGGTTTTGAGTGTCTTGTCCATCAGTTCCATAAACCCTTTGCGGATATCCTCGGATGCTTCGAACCTTCTCAGGGTCAGCCAGTATGAGGCTTCCTGCGCATCGTCGGAGATCGAGTCCTGTGGTTTGAGGAAGCTGAGGAGATCATTAGCGTGCACCGGTAGCATTATGGAAGATGACAGTTCGGACCTGATCGTCTGCTTCAGGACATCCGCCTCATGCTCTATTGCATCGATCTCACGGTTGAGCTCCTCCACTCTCTGCATGTCTCCTTCACAATAGGCGTGCATGGCTTCACTGAGTTTTCTTACAGCCTCACCACCTTTGTTTGCATGCATTCCCAGTGGTTTGAACGGTGAGCTTGCAAATATATTCAATACCGAGCGGATATATTCTTTTTTGATCATATTCCAATCCCCATTAGTGCTGTAAATACGAGTGCGGATGTTAATGCCGCAACGGGCACTGTTACTATCCAGGAAACAACTATCTTCCATATCACACTTAAATCAACCGCTGCAAGACCACCTGCAAGACCCACGCCTATAACAGAGCCTACAAGCGTGTGTGTGGTCGAGATGGGAAGGGAGCTGAAACTGTGCAGAACTACCACAGAAGCCGTTGCAAACTCGGCCGAGAATCCTCTTGTGGGAGTAAGTTCTGTTATCTTGGTACCGATTGTTTCAATAACCCTGTATCCCCAGGTTGCAAGACCCAGGATCATACCAAATCCTCCCACTAACATGACCCAGAGCGGGATGGTCAAGCCTGCAAGTTCCAGAGCATGAAGTCCTGCATAGAGTGGTCCGACAGCATTTGCCACATCGTTTGAACCATGTGCGAATGCTATGTAACATGCGGTCAGGATCTGAAGACCCACAAATTTCTTCTCTATATTATACGGATCATCGGTTTTCTGTAATATGAAATACCGGATAAGCGAGAAGATCAAAAAGGCAAGCAAAGCACCAAGAAGAGGAGATACCAGCCAGCTTCCGACGATCTTTATAAGAACTCCCCACTGTATGTCTCCTAAAGCAATAATGCCGTTATATGCAGCTATTAAACCAAAACCAAGAACTGCTCCGACAATTGAGTGGGTCGTTGAGACCGGTAGATTATAAAAAGTAGCCAGCGTGATCCAGAAACCGGCAGCAAGAACAGCAGCAAGCATCCCGATAGCTACAAGATGCGAGTCAAGCAGACTGATAGAATCGATAGGTACTATGCCTTTGGCAATAGTGGTTGTAACCCGTTTTCCAAAAAAGACAGCACCTGCGAACTCAAAGATTGCTGCAACGATAATAACCTGTTTTATAGAAAGCGCACCGCTACCTACAGACGTTCCCATGGCATTGGCAAGATCGTTTGCGCCAATATTCCATGCCATATATAAACCTGCAATCACAAGTAAAATTACCAGCGGATCGAATAACACCATTTATTGTCCTCTATTTAGTTTTAGGTAGGGCAAAGGACCGTATATAGATAAATGTGTCTTGCATAGACTATATAGCAATATTTATTTTATATAGGTACACATGCGCATATGATCAAATATTGAAAAAAGAGTCAAGGGTCCGCTGCGCTTGTAAATCAGATAGCATCATGGCCTTTTCTTTCCATTTTCCATATGGTGTTTTGATACGGGTGGACATATCATTCAGTGCCGATTCCACTGACTCGAAGACCCTGGGTGTTGAATTCATGGCATCCCTTATTCCTTCACGCACTACCCATACACCAAGGGGTGCCCAGTAATCCGGCCTGATCTCCCTGACTGCAAATACCGAGGCCTGTCTGCGAATCTTTTTCAGATATTCAAGAACACCTAATCTGCCGGCGTAGTATCCTCCTGCAAGGTTGGAATACCCTTTTTTCCCTGAAAAACCCTCATTATCAGAATCTATCCAGGTGCTCTGTCCTGACCAGACTGCACGTGGCATCCATACTTCTATGAGCTCGAAGCTAAATGCACGTGGCATGAGCAGAACCTCGAAATGGTTGCCGAAAACACCTCCGCTGAAAACCTGTATATCACTTATTTGCTGGTAGTCTCTTATGTTTCCAAGCAGATCCTTTCCCACAAGGTCATCTACTGCGGTTATTGACCATCTTGTAGGTACAAGACGTCTCTCCTGTCCCAGCAGGCCAATGGAGAAAAGACGTGTGATATGCTCTGCAGGCACGCTGCTATCCCATAATTCCGAGATCGCATCCTTTGCAAGCGCATCGGTATCGTATACAAGAGAATCTACTTTTTTCGGAACCTTCGGGTTCTCAGTGATATCGAATTTCTTCAACTCTCCCGAAGGTCCCATGGGGGTGAGCACATTATCGAATTTGAGCTTGTTCTGTATGGGCTTGCTGAACCAGGCCTCGGTATCCACTGGTTTTTTAGATAGTGCCAGCTCCTGTGATCTTTCTATAAGAGGATTGTCAGGTTTGCGGGCATGCTTTACATTTATTCCGGTGTTTGCCCTGACCAGCCTGGAACGGGATGATATGACGTCCTGGATTCCCATTTTAAGCAGGGACTTAGGGTCTTCAAGCTGAATTGCTTCATCTCCCTCCAGCTCCGGTGGTATCATGGGACCCGCCCGTACCTCCGGATAATTATGTCTGCCTACAAAAACAGAAGGTGGGGATGCTCCGAATATGGATGTTTCACCTGAAGCACCTGGGCTTTTTGAGAATACTGATTCTACTGACCTGAATTTTTCCAGTATTGGGCAAAAAGGACGTCCGCAAAGTCCTTTTCCCTTACATTTGACACATAGGCTGCTGTTCAATTGCTCTCCGGTTCCCCACAAAGGATACATTGCTCAGCATCTGGTTCGTTCCTGTTCAGCCAGCCGGATTTCTGGACGTACTTGCATATATTGCACATCCCTGCAACCTCATCCTTTGGGCTCATGCCTGCAAGCAGCTCAAATGTAAAATTGCGTATCTCTTTGTATGTATCTTCAGAAAAATTGACCTCTGCTCCACGTTTCTCACTAAGATACTGGGATACGGCTGCTCTTGAAAGTCCCAGGACCTCTGCAGCTTCCTGCTGGCTGCGACCATGTTCACTAATGATCACGCGGGCAATTTCAGCACGGATGGCAGGTAAAACCCGTTGCACCATAATCTCACACGTTGTTTTCACAAAATCATCCTCTTTTTCAGGTATTAATCTGCAGTCTTCCCCCTGTAGTCCTCAATAGCCTTATGAAGGGCAACAAGTGCAAAACCCGAGCATCTCGTCTTATCTTCCGGCAGTCCTCCAAGGGCGTCGATCACATCCTTGTTGGTTAACTTGAGTGCTTCATCAATGGTCTTACCCTTTGCAAGCTGTGTGACCATTGTTGATGTGGATATAGCTACCACACATCCGAAGGTCTTGAATTTCACATCTTCCAGTACATCATCATTTACCTTGATATAGATAGTTATTATATCTCCGTCGACCGTGCTGCCAGTTTCACCAACACCGTCTGCATCTTCGATAACTCCTACATTCTTTGGATTGGTGAACTCTTCAATGACTTTTCTTGAATACATCAGCATCCTCCCTTAAAACCTGTCAGCATTTTGAAATAGCAGACATTTCCCTGAGTTTGTCAACACTTTCTTTCAGGGACTGAGCTACGTAATCGATCTCTTCCATAGTGTTATCCTTACCAAGACTTATCCTTATGGTTCCATGGATATAGTCCGTATCAACTCCTATGGAAGTTAAAACATGTGATTCCTTTTTGGATTTGGATGAACATGCGGAAGCCGTAGATACTGCAATGCCCTTGACATCAAGTAACATCTGAAGCGACTCGCCTTCTGCATACTTAAAGCTCAGGTTGACATTGTTTGGTAATCTCTTTTCCGAATGGCCGTTCAGTTGCACATCCTCTATGCTGTCAAATATTTTTGAGATTAGTGAATCACGGAGTTTGAGCATGTGTTCCGGATCGTTTCCGAGCCTTTCCTTTGCCAGGGAAGCAGCCTTCCCAAGGCCCACTATCCCCGGTATGTTCTCGGTTCCGGGTCGAAGTCCCTGCTCATGTCCTCCGCCGAATATGAAGGGTTCCAGGTCGGTGCCTTCTCTTACATATAAGGCCCCAGCTCCCTTCGGACCGTGTATCTTGTGAGAGGAGATGGCCAGCATATCAACTCCCAGGTCATCAACATTGACCGGTATCTTACCAAAGGTCTGTACCGCATCGGTATGGAGATATATGTCGTTTTCCTTTGCGATCTTTGAGATTTCCCTGATGGGTTGTATTGTACCTATCTCGTTGTTCGCATGCATTATACTGATTATCGAAGTGTTATCCTGTATTGAGTTTTCAAACTCATCCATATCCAGGATACCTTCACTGTCCACCGGCACGTATGTAACATCATAGCCGATACTTTCCAGGAAGGAACATGTACTGAGTACTGCAGGATGCTCTATCAATGAAGTGATTATGTGCTGGTCTTTGCCTTTTCCACTGTTCTTTTTTTCCAGAACTCCTCTGATGGCAAGATTGTCGGATTCAGTACCTCCTGATGTGAATATGATCTCGTCTGTTTTTGCACCGATGGACTCTGCAAGCTGTTGGCGGGCTGTGGAAAGTGCCTCTGAGGCTTCCTGGCCGAAGGAATGCAGACTTGATGCATTTCCGAATTTCTCTGTAAAATAAGGTAACATGGAATCGACCACAAGGGGATCTACCGGTGTGGTAGCACTGTGGTCCATATAAATGCGTTTCATAGTACTCATCATTACTAGAGGCTGCATTTCATAAATAGGTAACCTAAGGCCCTCGATTATTGGAAAAGTAGTCTACGGCCTGAGGTAATTGAAATTTTGTGTGAAGAGATGATTCACACAAAAAAACGGATACTGTATTTAGTATTCTATAAAAAACAATTAATCCTTTATTTGATCCGGAGAGAATCCCCGCTCAACAAGAACATCTTTCATGCGTCCTAGGTGGTTTCCCTGCAATTCGACACCATTGCCTTTTACAGTACCGCCACATGCAAACTTAGATTTCAAATATGTAGAAAGCTCATGCAGATCGATCTCATGGGCATCGAAGCCCTCAACAACCGTAACTTCCTTTCCATATCTTCTTCTATTTACTTTTACCGTTATTCTTTGCTGTTCTTTTGCCACTTCTTCACATATGCAAAGTTCCTTTGGCAATCCGCAGACCGAACACATTTCAGAACTCATCTTGTGGTATTTCCTCCGAGTTTATTATCTATTTTAAACACTCCATAGTCTTTAATTAAAATAGATGATTAAAGTAAACAGCGATGATATTAAAATCTAATGGTGAATCCGTTGCTACACACGTCGAATTTGCGTGCAGCATCTTCAAACAGGCCCTGGGTCTTATGTTCAGGAAGAATATTCCTGATGACTATGCTCTGGTGTTTGTAATGAAGAAAAGTCAAAATGTATCATTACATATGCTCTTTGTCAGTTTTCCCATAGAAGTTATCTTCCTTGACGGGGACAAAAGGGTAGTAAAACTTGACAGACTTAAATCCTGGACCGGTTTTAGCTCATCGGATGCAAAAGTAAAATACGTCATCGAGACCAGTACGGGAACACTGGAGAAGGCTGACCTTCATGTGGGTGACATGCTTTCATTCAAAAACGAATGTTAAAACCACTCCTTTCTTAAAGAAACGTTTATTTGCTTCCGGGTGCTTTAACACCCTGATAATTGCGAGTTTAAATACTGAGGCACATCAATGTTACCTGAAAATGACCTTAACATAGTAACCAAAGAGATGGGAAGGGAACCAAACCTTGTGGAACAGGGTTGTTTCCTGAATCTCTGGAGCGAACACTGCTCATACCGCTCAAGCGCACCACTACTCAAGACCTTCACAACCACGGGAGACCGGGTTATCATAGGTCCTGGAGATGATGCGGCTATCATCAGGTTCGGGAACGGCTGGGCTCTTGCAGTGGGTATGGAGAGTCACAACCATCCATCATATGTGGACCCCTACAACGGAGCCGCAACAGGTGTAGGAGGCATAGTGCGTGATATCATATCCATGGGTGCACGTCCCATTGCACTGATGGACCCTCTCTACTTCGGACCACTCGACAACCCGAAGAATCTCTATCTTTTTGAACATATAATCGAAGGCATTGCAGGATACGGCAACTGTATCGGTGTTCCTGTTGTACGCGGAGAAGCACTTTTTGACGAATCATACAGTGGCAACCCTCTTGTG
This sequence comes from Methanolobus zinderi, assembly GCF_013388255.1. Lineage (NCBI taxonomy): Archaea > Methanobacteriati > Methanobacteriota > Methanomicrobia > Methanosarcinales > Methanosarcinaceae > Methanolobus > Methanolobus zinderi. Next base: position 2,406,047 of record NZ_CP058215.1, on the reverse strand, counting down.
AATGTTGTGTGCGTCGGACTTGCACGTGAGGAGAATATCGTAACCGCATCTGCGCAGAAGGCAGGTAACAAACTCATACTCATGGGCTCCACTACGGGCAGGGACGGACTGGGCGGAGCTTCCTTTGCTTCAAGGGACCTTTCTGAATCATCTGAGGCCGAAGACAGGCCAAGCATCCAGATCGGTGACCCGTTCACAGAAAAGCTCCTGATAGAAGCTACCCTTGAGGCTATCGGAGAAGGATATGTGAAAGCATGCAGGGATCTTGGAGCAGCCGGGCTTGCAGGTGCAAGTTCAGAGATGGCATCCAAGGGTAACCTCGGAATGAAGATCATTGCGGACAACGTAATACTGCGTGAGACTGGCATGACCCCTTATGAGATACTGATCGCCGAATCACAGGAGCGCATGCTGCTTGAGGTAGATCCCGATGATGTTCAGGCCGTACTGGACATTGCAGCAAAATACGACCTGAATGCCAGCTTGATAGGAGAACTCACCGAAGATCTATCATATACCGTAATGTTCAAAGGCGAGGTGGCTGCCAGCATTCCTGTAAAACTGCTAACAGAAGGTGCTCCGACCTTTGAGCGTCCGTCCACGGAACCTGCTCCCCGTGATGCAGGCGAAAAACCGGAAATGCCGGAGGATCTGAAACAGGCGATCCTTGATATACTCTCATCCCACAATGTGGCTTCAAAGAAGTGGATATACAGGCAGTATGACCATGAGGTACAACTGAGAACCGTGGCAAAACCAGGTGATGATGCAGGTGTACTGCGTATCGACGGTAATGAGGGTATAGCACTTTCCTGCGGTTGCAATCCGAAACATACTCTTCTTGATCCATATCAGGGAGGAAAGGGTACGGTCATCGAGAATGCAATGAATCTTGCTGTCAAGGGTGCATACGGAATAGCCCTTGTGGACTGTCTTAATTTCGGAAACCCTGAAAAAGCGGATATCTACTGGCAGTTCAAGCAGGCGATACTTGGTCTCGGGGACGGTGCAAGAGAGCTTTCCATTCCTGTGGTCGGAGGTAACGTCTCTCTGTATAATGAAAGCGAGGAATTCAAGACCGCCATCGCACCCACTCCGTCAATAGGTCTGATCGGATACACGGAAGACGTTACCATTGCTCCTTCAGGTGTATTCACAAAGGAAGGGGACACTATAATCCTTGTAGGGACAACAAAGGACGAGCTTGGTGGCTCTGAATACTACAGGACCATAGGCAAGCGGGAATATGGTATGGCTCCTGCTGTTCCTGAAAATGTTTCACAGATCATCAATTCCCTGATCGAGGCTGTGAAGAGCAAAAAGGTGACAGCCTCACATGACCTGTCCCTTGGAGGGCTGGCTGCAGGACTCTGTGAGATGTGTGAGAATATGGGTGCCACTGTGGATCTGAGTGATATCGAAAATGATCTGAGGACCGATGACCTGCTCTTCTCCGAGTCATATGCGAGGGCGATAATCTGTACTTCGGAACCTGCTGCTGTAAAAGAGCTGTTGAAAGATGTTCCACATACCGTTATCGGCACTGTTGGCGGAAATGAGCTAAAAATATCAGGAAAAGAATTTGATGTATCTATTTCCATATCGGAAATAAATAAAGCAAAAAAGAGTCTCTTAAATCTGATGA